>NZ_SDXQ01000022.1:0-99683 GCF_006964045.1 Arthrobacter sp. TS-15
GTGGGGAATTCCCAGAAATCCGGCATCAACCGCGGGTGCGGGTACGAGGACAGGGCGTGGCCTTCTTTGGACTTTTCCTGACGGAACCCGTCCAAGTCCTCTTCCGTGAGGCGGCCTTCCATGAACGCCCGGGCGTACATGCCCGGCGAGGCGTGACCCTGGAAAAACACCTGGTCCCCGCCACTGGGGTGGTCCTTGCCGCGGAAGAAGTGATTGAACCCCACCTCATACAACGTCGCAGCACCGGCATAAGTGGAAATGTGCCCGCCCACACCAATATCGGACCGCTGCGCACGATGAACCATCACCGCAGCGTTCCAGCGCATATAAGCCCGGTACCGGCGCTCGAACTCCTCGTTCCCCGGGAACTGTGCTTCCTGGTCCACCGGGATCGTGTTCACATAATCAGTGGTCGTCACCATCGGCACACCCACCGACCTCGCACCAGCACGCTGCAACAACGAACGCATAATGTACTGGGCACGCTCGGTACCCTGCTCCGCGATCAACGCATCAAGGGACTCAATCCACTCCGCGGTCTCTTCCGGATCACGATCAGGCAGCTGGGCAGTCAACCCGCTGAGGATGTGTGAGGTCTCTTCTCCTGCAGCCACGTCCAACCTCTCTTCATTGAATGTCTGGGCGCTTGCTCTGTGGGGGCGCTCAAGGAATTTCGTATTGTGAGAATAAAATTCTGCAATTCGAGATTACGTCTGCTGATGGGCAGCGTCAACACGGATTGCGTAACCAAAACAGTCAACTGGGAAAGCAGTGCTCAAGCAACCGAATGTGACCCTGCATACACCGGGAACTCTTGACGTTACGTGACCTGAGTCATAAAGTGCTTTCACTATTCAATAACTAGATTCCGCATTATGGAATCAGTACGAAGTGGAGATCCACGATGCAGACGACTTCATCAGTCGGCGTCACTGAGACTCCGGGAGACAAAAACGCAGGTGGCCCCAACCACCCAGTGGTGGGAAACACTGACCTCTGCGCCATTGCTTCCGAAGCCGCAGGCCGTACCATCAGCCCCAGCCTTTACAACATTGACCTTGCGCCCACTAGGGCCAAGGGCCGCAAGTGGACCAGCTACAGCATCTTTACCCTCTGGGCCAACGACGTCCACAGCCTGGGTAACTATGCCTTCGCCATCGGCCTCTTCTCCCTCGGTCTGGGCGGCTGGCAGATCCTGGTAGCACTGGGTATCGGTGCCATTCTCCTCTTCGGGCTCCTGAACTTTTCCGGGTTCATGGGCGAGAAGACCGGCGTCCCTTTCCCGGTCATGAGCCGCATCAGCTTCGGTATCCGTGGAGCGCAGATCGCCAGCCTGGTTCGCGGCGCCGTTGCCGTGGCATGGTTTGGCATCCAGACCTACCTGGCCTCGGTGGTCCTTCGCGTGATGCTGGTGGCCATGGCTCCCGGTCTGAAGGACCTGGACAGCAACTCCATTCTTGGCCTCTCCACTCTGGGCTGGTTCTCCTTCGTGGCGCTCTGGATTGTCCAGCTGATCATTGTCAGCTTCGGTATGGAAATGATCCGTAAATACGAGGCCTTCGCAGGACCCATCATCCTGGTCACCATGGCCGCGATTGCCGTGTGGGTCTTCATCGAAGCCGGCGGTGCCATCCAGTGGAGCGGCATCAAGGGCCTTGAGGGGACCGAGATGTGGTTGACCATCTTTGCCGGCGGCGCACTGTGGGTCTCCATCTACGGAACGTTCGTCCTGAATTTCTGCGACTTCACGCGTTCTTCCGCCTCCAAGAAGTCAATCGTCAAGGGCAACTTCTGGGGCATTCCCATCAACATGCTGCTCTTCGGCGCAATCGTTGTGGTCATGGCCGGCGGTCAGTACAAGATCAATGGCACTGTGATCGAGAGCCCCTCGGACATTGTGGAGAGCATCCCCAATACGCTTCTGCTGGTCCTTGCCTGCCTGGCACTGCTGATCCTGACCATCGCCGTGAACCTGATGGCCAACTTCGTCGCTCCCGTCTACGCCCTGACCAACCTCTTCCCGCGGCACTTGAACTTCCGCAAAGCGGCGTGGGTCAGCGGCACCATCGGCCTGATCATCCTGCCGTGGAACCTTTACAACAACCCGATTGTGATCGTGTACTTCCTGGGTGGCCTCGGGGCCTTGCTAGGCCCGCTGTTCGGTGTGGTCATGGCCGATTACTGGCTGGTCCGCCGCGGCAAGGTCAACGTCCCGGAGCTCTACACCGAGGACCCCAAGGGTGCCTACTTCTACAAGCGCGGCGTGAACCCGAAGGCCATCATTGCCATGATCCCGGCCGCCGGCCTTGCCATCGCCATCGCCTTCATCCCGGGGCTGGCAGCAGCTGCCCCGTTCGCCTGGTTCATCGGGGCCGGCGTCGCTGCCCTGACGTACTTCGCTGTCGCGGATAAGAAGCAGGTCCACGAGGACGTATCCGGCGAGCCGATCGCCGTCGCGAGCACCCACTGACTCACCGAAAACATCAAGGCTCGCCCGTCCTCTCCGTTCCATCGGAAGAGGACGGGCGTTGCCGTCGAGAGGAAAACCATGCGCATCCTTGTAGCAAACGTGAACACCACCCAGTCCATGACGGAGTCCATAGCAGCCCAGGCCCGTGCAGCAGCTGCCCCCGGCACGGAAATTATCGGTATCACTCCGCGTTTTGGCGCCGACTCCTGTGAGGGCAATTTCGAAAGCTACCTCGCCGCAATTGCCGTCATGGATGCTGTGGTGAATTATCCCGAACCCTTCGACGCTGTCATCCAGGCCGGCTATGGCGAGCACGGCCGCGAAGGCCTCCAAGAACTTCTGGACGTCCCGGTGGTGGATATTACCGAGGCGGCAGCCAGCACCGCGATGTTCCTTGGACACAAATACTCAGTGGTCACCACGCTGGATCGCGCCGTTCCGCTGATCGAGGACCGCCTGAAACTCGCCGGCCTGGACGCACGGTGTGCTTCTGTTAGGGCCAGCGGCATGGCCGTGCTGGAACTTGAGGAATACCCGGAGCGTGCTGTTGAGGCAATCGTGAGCCAGGCCGAACGAGCGGTACACCAGGACAAGGCCGAGGTTATCGTCCTGGGTTGCGGCGGCATGGCAGGGCTGGATGAGCAGATCCGCCAGCGCACGGGCGTCCCTGTGGTGGACGGCGTGGCTGCGGCAGTCACCATCGCCGAGTCCCTGGTCCGCCTTGGTCTGTCCACGTCCAAGGTGCGAACCTACGCCACGCCGCGCCCGAAGACTGTCATAGGCTGGCCGATAACTGCAGCCAAAGCCACAGCAGCCCAACCCGCTCAAGCTGCACACTGACTGCACCATCCTGAAAGGCAACCACATGACTGACTCCAGCCAGCCCACAAACCCGAGGGTCGCCGTCGTGACCGGGGCCGGTTCGGGTATTGGGCGGGCCGTCGCCAGGCTCATGCTCGCCGAAGGTTACCGTGTTGCGTTGGCCGGGCGCCGTGAGGCGCAACTGTTGGAAACCGCCGGCGGTCATGCGGAGGCGCTAGCGGTTCCGTGCGACGTAACAGTGCCCGACGACGTCGCACGCCTTTTCGCGGAGGTCCGCCAGCGCTGGGGTCGGGTTGATGTGCTGTTCAACAATGCGGGCATCTTCGGCCCGGCCGGCGACGTCGGCGAGATCAGCGTGGAGGACTGGGAAGCAACGTTGCGGGTGAACGTCACTGGTTCCATGCTGTGTGCGGCCGAGGCTGTGCGGACCATGAAGGCCCAAGAGCCGCAGGGTGGCCGCATCATCAACAATGGATCCATCTCCGCGCACTCGCCCAGGCCCAGGTCCGTGGCTTATACGGTCACCAAGCACGCGATGACCGGCCTGACCAAGAGCATCGAGCTCGATGGCCGGGAATTTGGCATCACGTGCGGGCAGATCGACATCGGAAATACGCGCACCGAGATCATGGACACCATCGGCGTCGGGTCCGGCGCGCTGCAGGCTGATGGCAGCCGCAAGGTGGAGCCCATGTTCCCTGTGGAGGACGCTTCCCGCGCCGTGCTGATGATGGCCAACATGCCGGCGTCGGCCAGTGTTGGATCCTTGGTGGTGACCGCCGCCGGCATGCCGTTCGTAGGCCGCGGCTAGCGAGTTTTTGTACACATAACGCCCTCAAAATAGCCCTTTACGGGCATCTGCTGTACAAAAACTCAGGTCTGACGCGAATGATCTGTGGATAACTCTTCGTCGCCTCGTTCGTTATGACTGAATGGGGCATGCGTCCGTTGTCTTCTCTTCCTCCCGCACTCTCTGACCGCGCCTTTACATTGGCTGAGGCTGATGAATTCGGCATTGCCCCGAAGCGACTGCGGGCATCGGACCTACTAGTGCCCAGCAGGGGACTCCGGCTGCCGCGGCGAGTGCAGACGTTGCTGGAGGTTGCCCGGCCACATCTTGACCTCCGTCAGGGTGATTTCCTGAGCCACATCAGTGCCGCGGAGGTGCTCGGCCTACCGCTGCCTGCTTGGGCGCAGTTCAAGCCCGACGACGGCGGCCCGGTGACCGCCGTCGTCGAACCTATCCCCTGGGGGCCAAAAAGCGGGCCCCATTTTCGGGAGCCGGGGCGATTCATCCATCTATCTCGGCCCAGGAACGGATCGCTGCCTCGGCGTAGGGGAGTTGCCGGCCATCGCCTGACGTTGAGGGACGGTGACCTCACAGACGAGGACGGGGTAGTTCTCACGTCTGTTGCGCGGACGTGGGTGGATCTGGCCTCGATGTTGCCCATGGAAGATCTGGTGGTGGTGGGCGATGCCATTGTCAGCGAACACGAACGCTCGTTCGGGCCGCCGCGGGTTCCCATGGTGTCTATGCCGAAGCTGCAACACTTCGTTGAAAAGGCTAACGGTATCCATGGCGTGCGCAAGGCACGCATCGCATTGGAACGTCTGCGTGTTGGCGTTGATTCTCCTCCGGAAACAAAGCTGCGCTTGATGCTGGAAGATGCCGGACTCCCTGCCTTCGTTCCTAACTGCAGGGTTGACGACGCCCTTGGTAGGCCGGTGTGGACGGATCTCGGATGCCCGGAGTATCGGACCTGCCTCGAATACGAGGGTCTGCATCACCTTTCTCCAGAGCAGCAAGCGCTGGATGCGTACCGGGATCAGCGCGTCTCTGAGGCCGGCTGGCGCCAGGTCAAGATCAACAAGGTGGACATGAAGCACGGGAGGAAATGGGTGGTGGCCCGCGTGGTTCAAGCCCTCCGGAAGCAGGGGTGGAGGTCTTGAGTTTTTGTACAGATCCGGCCCTTATGAGCTACTCATCAGGGCAGTAGCTGTACAAAAAACCAAATGTGACTTCCGCATTATGGAAACAGAATTTCCCCTTGCGGAATGGTGTGACCAGGCTTACATTTGAAAAACCCCCTCAAAATGTGGGGCTGTTCCCAACTGATTGGTTCAGATCAATGAAGATCCCAGACTCCGCGGCGCTGAAGGCGAGTTCGGCCCCGCAGAAGAAAAAGCGGCTGTACAAGTCGCTCTTTTTTCAAATCCTGATCGCCGTCGTCGCAGGTGTACTCATCGGTCATTTCTGGCCGACCATTGGGTCCGCCCTCCGGCCACTGGGTGATGGATTCATTCAACTCATCAAGATGATCATCGCCCCGCTGATTTTCCTCGTGATCGTCACAGGCATCTCGGCAGTGGGCGACGTCAAGGCGGTCGGAAGGGTCGGGGTCAAAGCGCTCCTGTACTTCACCGGCGCCACTCTTTTCGCCCTCGTCTTCGGGCTCATCGTCGGAAACATCGTTCAGCCCGGTGCTGGCCTTAATATCGACCCCGCTACGCTCTCCCAGGACGCGCTCAACGCCAAGACCGGCAATGCGCCTCCCAAGGACGCCGCAGCGTTCATCCTGGATGTCATTCCCGTCAGCGTGATCGGTGCTTTTGCCAACAACAGCCTGCTTCAGGTGCTGTTCTTCTCCGTCTTCTTCGGCGCAGCCATCGTGGTCATCGGCCGCGAACGTTGCATGCCGGTCATCAGCCTCATGGAGACCGTTCTGGAACTGATCTTCAAGATCATGTCCTGGATCATGAAAGTGGCTCCCATCGGTGCCTTCGGTGCCATGGCATTCATCATCGGCCAGTACGGTCTGGGCACACTCAGTACCTATGCCCTCCTGATAGCCGCCTGCTACGGCGCAGCGATTGTCTTCATCGCATTGCTGTTCCTGGTGGCCTGGAGCTTCGCCAGGGTTCCGCTGTGGTCATTCCTCAAGTACACCCGCGAAGAATTCCTGCTGGCACTCGGAACAGCCTCCACGGAAGCTGTCATGCCGCGCATCATGACCAAGCTGACCAACGCCGGCTGCTCCCGTGCAACCACCGGTTTGGTAGTTCCCACGGGTTACTCCTTCAACCTGGACGGTGCCGCGATCTACCTGTCGATTTCGCTGCTGTTCCTGGCCCAGGCCTTCGGGCACAACCTCGATCTAGGCCAGCAGTTGGCGGCCCTGGGCGTCCTGCTCCTGACTTCCAAGGGCATGGCAGGCGTGCCGGGTTCGTCCTTCCTGGCACTCTCCGCCACGGCAGCAGCGCTGGGCATCTTCCCGGTGGCCGGCGTCGCACTCCTCCTTGGAGCCGACCGCCTCATGGACTCCATGCGTGTGGTGGTGAACCTGCTGGGCAACTGCGTGGCAACGTTCGTCGTCGCCAAGTGGGAGGGCCAGTTCGACCGCAGCGTCATGGTCCGCGCCTTCAACGGTGAGATCACCAATCATGACTCGGCCGTCATGCTCGGCAAGGAAGAAGTCTTCGAAGAGCAGGAACTCCAGCGCATCAGCGAGGGCCAGGAACCTTCGCCGAAGTTCCGCGGCGGTCCCTCGGCGGACGACATCCCGCAATTCGAAATGAGCAAGCGCGGGCAACCATCCACCCCGGTCTGCCCGGACTGACCGGATAGTTTTTGTACAGCTAATGCCCTTAAGACGCCGTCTTAGGGGCATTAGCTGTACAAAAACTCTTAGAGGGGGAGCAACTCGGAGAGGTCTGCACGCAAGCCGGATGCACTCAGCTTGTGCTCCGAAACCGCGTCAGCCCACGCGATCCGTCCCGTCACCAGCGACAGCCAGGTGGCGGCGTCGCACTCGACCACGTTCGGGGGAGTGCCGCGCGTGTGGCGGGGCCCCTCCACGCATTGGGTGACGCCGAACGGCGGCACCCTGACTTCCACGGAGTTGCCGGGTGCGCGGGCGGTGACTTCCTCCAGGGAGTAGCGCACCGCCGTCGCAATTAACGAGCGCGACGGCGGTGGCCCGGCAAGGCTGCCCGGCTCACCGGCACTGCCGGAAGGCTCGACGGCGGCCTGCCAGGCTGCCAGCGCAGCGCGGCCCTCGGAAACATCGACGCGGCGTCGTGCGACAGCCATGGTTTTTCTCCTCAGAAGTACTAGTCCAGCAGGGCGGAGACGGCGTGGCCCAGACGGATCTTGCCAACCTCGTGACCGCCGCCAAGCACTGGCTCAACCACCCGTTCCAGAACATTGGAAACTGCCGGGATGTCCACGGCGCCGCTTACTGCAAGAAGAGTCAGCCCCACCAGGGACGTGGCCCGCAGGTTCCCGTCCAGCATTTTCACAGCTACGGTGGCACCGGTGGGGGTTGCGAGGACAAGGACGCCCTCAGCCCCGATTTTGGCCAGGACCTCGAGTTCTTCCATGACGATGGTGTTGGACTCGCCTTTGCCTTGGACGGCCCAGGGGTAATCCAGCATGGAGGTGGCAATGGTGGCGGCACGCGCATTGGACGATTTATCACCGGGGGACTTGGCCAAGCGGGAGTAAGCCCCGGCGAGGCCGGTCAGCGAAATGGCGGCAACGGGTGCGCCACAGCCGTCGATGCCCAAATGGGAGATCGTTTCGCCGCTGTATTCCTCGATCACGGAGCGAACACGCTGCTGGAGCGGGTGGTTGGGCTCAAGATAGCTGCGCAGGTCCCAGCCGTTTTCTGTGCACGCCCAGAGGAACGCGGCATGCTTGCCGGAGCAATTAAAAGCCAGCTTGGATTGACCGCGCTCGGAGCGGACCAGCCAGTTTCTAGCAGTCTCATCCTGGGGCCAGGCGGTGGGGCATTGGAGGTTATCTTCCTTCACGCCCGCTGCTTTGAGCATCCCCTCAACAATGTCCATATGGTCCAGGGACCCGGTGTGGCTGCCGCAGGCTACAGCAACTTGTGCGCCACGGAGGGGCACGCCGGACTGCATGGAGGCCAGGGCCTGGAACGGTTTGAGGGTGGAGCGGGCCATGATGGGAGCCTCGATGTCGCCAAGACGGGTGACCACCGAGCCGTCGCCGGCAAGGACCACGGCCGCGCCGATGTGCCGGGACTCAATAAAGCCACTTCGTTCGATCACTGCCAGTTCCACCGCGGACTCAACGTTGAACGTTTCATGCGAACTTATGGGCATACAGCCAAGTCTAGAGGCGTGCAGGGTCCGGTGAATGACACAGCTTAGGCTGCTCGCCCTTCACAAAGTACCCTTGAGGACTGTGAAGGTACTCGTCATTGGCCCAGGCGGCCGCGAACACGCCATTGTCCGCTCTCTGCTTGAAGATCCGAACGTTTCCGAGGTCCACGCGGCCCCGGGCAACGCGGGCATCAGCAAACTTGTTCCCACCCATGCGATTGACGGGAACAACCCGGAAGCCGTGTCCGCCCTCGCCACCAAGCTGGGCGTGGACCTGGTGGTGGTTGGCCCTGAGGCCCCCCTCGCCGCCGGCGTTTCCGACGCCGTCCGCGAAGCCGGTATCCCGGTGTTCGGTCCCAGCAAGGAAGCTGCCCAGCTGGAGGCCTCCAAGGCTTTCGCCAAGCAGATCATGGCT
The DNA here is from genome assembly GCF_006964045.1 of Arthrobacter sp. TS-15. NCBI lineage: Bacteria > Bacillati > Actinomycetota > Actinomycetes > Micrococcales > Micrococcaceae > Arthrobacter > Arthrobacter sp. TS-15. The sequence goes on from NZ_SDXQ01000022.1 coordinate 8,835, forward strand.
GAAGCGAACGTTCCCACGGCCATGGCCCGCGTGGCCACCAACGCTGAGGAAGCCGCCGATGCCCTGGATACTTTCGGTGCACCGCACGTTGTTAAGGACGACGGCTTGGCCGCCGGCAAGGGCGTGGTGGTCACCAAGGACCGAGCCGAAGCCCTGGCCCACGCCCAGGCCTGCTTCGACGCCGGTGGAACCGTGGTGATCGAGGAATTCCTTGACGGCCCCGAGGTCTCCCTGTTCGTCCTCTGCGACGGCCGCACTACTGTTCCCCTGTCCCCGGCACAGGACTTCAAGCGCATCTTCGACAATGACGAAGGCCCCAACACCGGCGGCATGGGCGCGTACACCCCGCTCGAGTGGGCTCCCGAGGGCCTGGTCCAGGAAGTCATCGACCGCGTGGCCCAGCCCACCGTGGATGAGATGGCCCGCCGCGGCACCCCCTTTGTTGGCGTGCTCTACTGCGGCCTCGCCCTGACGTCCCGCGGCACGCGCGTCATCGAGTTCAACGTCCGCTTCGGCGACCCCGAGACCCAGGCCGTCCTGGCACGCCTCAAGACCCCGCTCGGTGCGCTGCTGCTGGCAGCTGCCAAGGGCGAACTGGACACCGCAGAAGAGCTGCGCTGGTCCAAGGACACGGCAGTCGCCGTCGTCGTCGCCGCCGAAAACTACCCGGACGCACCCCGCACCGGTGATCGCATCCGCGGCCTGAAGAAGGTTGACGAGCTGGACGGTGTCCACGTGGTCCACGCCGGCACCAAGCTGGACGACGAAGGCAAGGTGGTCTCCGCTGGTGGCCGCGTCCTCGCCGTGGTCGCGCTCGGTTCCGATCTGGTGGAAGCACGCGAAAAGGCGTACGACGGCGTTGAGCTGGTTCAGCTTGAAGGCTCACAGTTCCGTACGGACATCGGAGGCAAGGCCGCTCGCGGCGAAATCCGCGTGCCTTACACCGCAACCGGAACCATCCCGAAAGTGCAGGCTTGAGCATGACTGAGGGCATCCCCACCGGCGGCTTCGAAACCGAAACACTGGAACTTCCGGGCTGGACGCACGTCTACTCCGGCAAGGTCCGTGATCTCTACGTCCCGGCCGACGAAGCCATCACGGAAAAGATCGGCCAGGAATGCGTCTTGGTTGTGGCCAGTGACCGCATCAGTGCTTACGACCACGTGTTGAGCAGCGAGATCCCGGACAAGGGCCGCGTCCTGACGCAGCTGAGCCTGTGGTGGTTCGATCAGTTGGACGTTGAGCACCACGTGCTGGCGTCCACGGTGGAAGGTGGCGTTCCCGCTGCCGTCGAGGGCCGGGCCATGATCTGCAAGAAGCTGGACATGTTCCCGGTGGAATGCATCGCACGCGGTTACCTCACCGGTTCCGGCCTGGCTGAGTACAAGGAATCCCGCACGGTGTGCGATATCCCGCTGCCGGAGGGTCTGGTTGATGGCTCGCGCTTGGAGAAGGCACTCTTCACGCCCTCTGCCAAGGCCGAAGTGGGCGAACACGACGTCAACATCACCTATGACGACGTTGTGGCCATGGTGGGCGACGACATCGCTGCCCGCCTCAGTGAGCTCACGCTGAAGATCTACACCCGCGCCGAGGAGATCGCCCGCGAACGTGGCATTATTCTGGCTGATACCAAGGTGGAGTTCGGCATTGACGCTGCCACTGGCGTGATTACCCTGGGTGACGAGGTCCTCACCCCGGACTCTTCACGGTTCTGGGATGCGTCCACGTACGCGCCGGGACAGTCGCAGCCTTCGTATGACAAGCAGTACGTCCGTGACTGGCTGACCTCAGCAGAGTCCGGCTGGGATAAGTCCTCGGACACCCCGCCGCCGGCATTGCCCGCCGAGGTTGTGGAGCGCACCCGCGCCCGCTACGTCGAAGCGTATGAGAAGCTCACGGGCCGCACCTTCGCCTAACCGCACCCGACTTACTTGGGTTAGTCAGGCCTGCGAGTGTTCCTTCGCGGCGCGGCGCTCGGCCAAGCGGATCTCCAAGACCGCGTCCATGGCCTGCTGGACCCGGTCCGACGCTCCCGCCGCGCTGAAGTCATGCTGGGCCTCTTCCAGGAATTGGAGCGCCTCAGCGGCTTCCCCTGCTGCTTTCAAGGACTTACCCAACAGCAGCGACACTTCGCCGGCGGTGTGCCGGGCCAGCACCTTGCGGTCCGCGTAGATTTCGCGGAGCTTCTCCACGGCTGCAGGGATGTCCCCGGTCAAGTACAGCCAGCGGGCGCGGATGAACGCGACCTCCAACTGGTCTGTCTTGTTTCCGCCCACAATGGACAGCGCGAGTTCCGCTCGTTCAATGGCGGACAACGTTTCCGGTTCCACAATCCCGGAGGACAGTCGAACGGCTGCTGAAGCCTTGTTGAAGCGCGCCCACAGCTCAATGTCGTTGGCGGGGGAGAGGAGCTTGGCTGCTCGCTCGTGGTGCTTGATGCCCTCAACGTAGTCGTGGCGCATGAAGGCGACGTTGCCCACCACCCAGGCCACTTCGCCTGCCAGCTGCGACATGGAGTGCTCGTCCATGTGCTCAATCATCGCCAGACAGTATTCCCAGGCCTCGTCCAGTTTGCCGCTCTCGGCAAGAGCACCGATCAGCGCGCGGTGCGCACCAATAATGAGCGTGGAACCCTTGGGCAGCTGCTCGCTGAGCTTGACGGCTTGCTTGGCATGCTCGACGGCGGTGGCCAACTGGCCTTGTCCGTGACACACCGCGGCAAGCATCTGCCAGGCGCGAACTCCAAGGCCGGCGGACTCCGTGGCCATGGGGTGTTCCAGGAGGTGCTCAACAATCTGTTGGCATTCCTTGAGCTGCCCTTGCTTCATCACACACTCTGCCTGCATGTAGGTCATGTTCCACCAGGCGCTGTTGTTCTTGGCCTCAAGAGCGATCTGCGCTGCGGTTGCTGCGTGGCTGGCGGCGAGTTGATAGTCGCGGAGGTCCCATGCCTGCCGGGCGTACAGGCCGGCGAGGACGTACTCGGCATCACTGACGGAGACTGGTTGGCTCCACGCTTCAAGTGCCTTGGGCGCCAGCTCCAGCCGGCGGGCGAGTTCCTCGATGACTTCGGCCGTGGGCTCGCGGCGACCAGTCTCCAGCAGCGAAATATAGCTCGGTGAATACAGGTTCTTGCCTAGCTCTGCCTGCGTCAACCCACGTTCGAGCCGTTCGGCACGTAGCTTCTCGCCGAATCCGTTTCCCACGGGTCCCTCCTACAGGTGTCTTTTGACCAAAACCTTGACAGTCTCTGTGGAAAACATTTTACAATGTATGTCAACAGGGACCGTGCAATTTCCGTAACGAATCCGACTCGCATTGGGGTACAACATCATGTTCAAGAAAATCATTGCTTCAGTGGCCGTGGCGGGCGCACTGACGCTGGCAGTTGCGGCTCCCGGTGTAGTCTCTGCTGCTCCCGCGGCAGATTCCAGCACAGTAAGCGCCATTGGCAACTGGCCGGACCCTATGCGGTCCACCACCACGGCGCCCAAGAAGGACAAGTCCGAGACGACCATCTCTACGATGTCCATCGGCAACTGGCCCGACCCTATGTAAAACAATTGTAGTAAAAGAAACCCCGGAGCGTGACGAGCGATGCTCCGGGGTTTTCTTTGTGCCCTGCCTTCGGTGGCCACTGAAATCATAGTGAGGCGCGGCGGGGACGCCAATCGGCACGATAGTACATGTGGATAGGTGCGGTGCGTTGACAGACTTAAAACAAAAATGGCGCCGATTTCTCGACGCCATTTTCGTGTTTGGTCGGGATGACAGGATTTGAACCTGCGACCTCTTCGTCCCGAACGAAGCGCGCTACCAAGCTGCGCTACATCCCGATCCGCTGCGAAAGCAACTGTTCAAGAATAGCCGAAACGTCCCGTGATGCGAAATCGAGGAGCCGGTGTGGCTCGTCACAGCTGCGACGCTGCGAACGCTACACCAGCGAGTCCCGCCACGCCCCATGCAACTGGGCAAACCGTCCGCCACCGCTAATCAGTTCAGCAGGGGTTCCATCCTCCACAATGCGTCCGTCGTGGACCACCAAGACCCTGTCCGCCGTCTCCACTGTGGAAAGGCGGTGGGCAATGATGATCGCCGTCCGAGCTCCCCTTCCGCCGGCCACTCCCTCCAACAGTTTGGACAATCCCTGCTGGACCATGCGCTCAGAAGGGATGTCCAGGGATGACGTTGCCTCGTCCAGGATCAGCACAGCCGGTGCGGCCAGGAAGGCGCGGGCGAAGCCGATGAGCTGTCGTTGACCCGAAGAAACCCGGCCACCGCGCTTGTTGACGTCTGTGTCGTAGCCTTCGGGGAGGCTCATGATGAACTCGTGGGCTCCCACTGCTGCAGCGGCGGCCTCGATTTCGGACCGCGACGCCTCGGGCCTGCCCAAGGCGATGTTGTCCGCCACGGAGCCGCTGAAGAGGAAAGCTTCCTGCGTCACCATCACCACTGCACGGCGGAGATCCGTGGTGGACAGGTCCCTGAGATCAACACCGTCAAGGGTGATCGCACCGGAGGTGACATCGTAGAAGCGTGCCACGAGCTTGGCCAGCGTGGACTTGCCCGCTCCCGTCTGGCCAACCAGCGCAACAGTCTGCCCGGCAGGGATGTGCAGGTCCAGCTTGGGAACCACCACCTTGCCGTCGCTGTAGCCGAACTCCACGCCCTTGAAGTCGATTTCGCCGCGTGAGCTCTTCAACGGCACAGGGTTCTTCGGCGGGCGGACAGTAGGTATTTCCTCAAGAAGTCCGGACACCTTTTCCAGCGCTGCCTGGGCGCTCTGGAACGAGTTGTAGAACATGGCCATCTGGTCCACCGGCTGGAAGAAGCGTTTAGTGGAGAGGATCAGTGCCAGCAGGACGCCGACAGCCAAGTCCCCACTCAGCACGCGGAAGCCGCCAAACAGCAGGACCACGGCCACACAAACATTGCCGATCAGCACCAAGCCCGGCTGGAAAATGCCGTTCAGGTTGATGGAGCGGACGGTGTTCTTGCGGTAGTCCTCAGCCAACTCGCCATACCGGGACGCATTCTCGCGCTCTTTGCGGAACGCCTTCACCGCACGGATACCGGTCATGGTCTCCACAAAGTGCACGATCAGGCGCGCGGACACCACGCGGGATTCACGGAACGCGATCTGCGAATGCTTCTGGTACCAGCGGGCCAGGAAGAACATGGGCACGCCGGCTGCCAGGACAATTAATCCGCTGCGCCAATCGAGCGCAAATATGGTGAAAGCGGTGAACACCATGAACAGCAGGCCGGACGCCAGGGAACTCACACCGGAATCCAACAGTTCGCGCAACGCCTCAAGGTCCGACGTTTGCCGGGCGATGATGCGGCCGGAGGTGTAGGTCTCGTGGAACTCCAGGCTCAACCGCTGGGTATGCCGGAAAACCCGAACGCGCAGATCCAGGAGCATGGCCTGGCTGAGCCGGGCAGTGGAGGTCACGTACAGTGCGGTCATTCCAGCCGTGGCGATCGCAGCCGCCAGGTACAGGGCACCGGCCAGCACCAAAGGTCCGTTGTCGCCGGCCTGCAGTGCGGGAAGGGCGTTGTCGATGCCGAAGGCGATCAGCGCGGGCCCGGCAACCCGGGTGAGCTGCGAGACCACCACCATGGCAATCGTCAGCCAGAAACGCAACCGTACGGGACGGATGAGCGAGGCAAGCAAGGTGAGCGACCGGCGTCGTACGGCTTTGCTGTCCGCTTTGGTGAGGTGTGTGTTGTCCTCGTTGGCCGTGCCAAAAGTTGCGGCGCTCATCGGCGGGCCTCCTCAGCTTCTTCGAGCTCGTCCAGTTCGGTGTCCAGGTCCTTCGGGCCGGCGTCCAGGCTGGCGATGACATAGCGGTAGTGATCGTTCTCGGCCAACAGTTCCGTATGGGTTCCGACGGCGGTAATGGTTCCGCCTTCGAGCAAGGCCACCCGGTCCGCCAAGGCCACCGTGGAAGGTCGGTGCGCAACGATCAGTGTGGTTGTCTCGCGGAGGACCTCGCGCAAACGGGCTTCCACGCGTTCTTCCGTGTTCACGTCGAGGGCGGACAAAGGATCGTCAAGGACCAACACCTTGGGCTTGGCGGCGATGGCTCGGGCTAGGGCAATCCGCTGCCTCTGGCCGCCGGACAGGCTCAAACCTTCCTCGCCGATCAAGGTGTCCACGCCGTCCGGCAACGAGTACGCGAACTGCGCCTGTGCCACGTCCAAGGCTTCGTCCAGGGCAGCGTCGCTGGGATTCGGGGCGCCCAGGAGGACGTTGTCCCGCACCGAACTGGAGAACAGTGTGGTGTCTTCGAACGCCACGGCAACGATCTTTCGCAGTTCGTCGATGTCGTAGTCGCGGACATCCACGCCGTCGATCGTCACCGCACCCGAGGTCACGTCATACAGCCGGGGGACCAGCTGGAGCAGGGCGCTCTTGCCGCTACCCGTAATGCCCACCAGGGCCATGGTCTCGCCGGGGCGGATGTCCAGGGTGACGTCGTGCAGGAGGGTACCGCCGTCGTCGAACCCGAAACCTGCGTGCTCAAAGCGCAAGGCGCCCTTCACGGTTTCCGGAACCGTGGCGTGGTCCGGGGAGGTGATGGTGTTTTCCGTGTCCATCACCTCGAAGTGGCGGTCCAACGCGGTCTTGGCGGTCAGCGCCATGGCCAGCAGCATGCCCGAGAACTCGACGGGAGTGGCCACCACCGCGGCTGTGGCAAAGAACGCCACCAGCGCGCCGATGCTCAGTTGTCCGTTAGCCACAAGCATGATGCCCACCACCAGACCGACGCCCAGCGCCAGCTCCGGCAGCAAGGTGACCACCAGCGTGAACCCGGCTTGCTGCTTCGCCTTGGCGATCTCGGTCTGACGAAGTTCCTCAGCCTGGCCGTTGAAGTTCTCCAGGGCTTCACGGCTCCGCCCAAAAGCTTTCAGGACGCGGATGCCGTGGACGGATTCCTCCACGGTGGTGGCGAGGTCGCCGGCCTGGTCCTGGCTGAGGCGGGTGACCAAACTGAAGCGGCGGCGGAAGCGGAACGAGTTGATCATGATCGGCACGGCCGCTGCAAGGAAGATCAGCGCCAGCTGCCAGCTCATGGAGAACATCACACCCACGCCGATGATCACCGTCAGCGTGGTGACTACCAACATGATGGCGCCGAACGCCATCCAGCGGCGCAGGAAGCTCAGGTCCGTCATGGCGCGCGAGAGCAACTGACCGGAACCCCAGCGGTCGTGGAACGCCACGGTGAGCTGTTGCAGGTGGCCGTAAAGGGTCACGCGCATCCGGGTTTCCACCGTGGTGGCGGGGTTGATGACGAACTGCCGGCGCAAGGCCACCAGCCCGGCTTCAGCGATGCCCAAGGCAAGAATCACGACGGCGGCAATCCAGACGGCGTCCGTGGAACCGCCGGGCTGCAGGGAGTTGTTGACCAGGACCCGCAGCACTTGCGGGATGGTCAGCGCGACGATGCTCGCCAGCAGGGCGCAGATGAGCCCCATGAAGAGTCGGGGGAGGATAGGCCGCACATGAGGGTACAGGCGGCCGACGGAGGTAAAGAAAGACGTTTGCTTGGACATGCCCGCTTCTCAACAGCTGGATCTTCAGATGGTGCGGAGGTAGTTTCCCGTAGCAACTACCCTATGCCATGGCGTGATTCGTTTCACAGGACAACGCAACGTTGGTGAAATGTTTGACCCAGTTATTGAGGATCGTAATGATCCCCTGGCTTGGCTGCGGGGTACCTAATTGCGCGGCGTGAGCGTCAGCAGCACGGCTTCCGGGCGGCAGGCGATGCGGACCGGTGCGAAGCGAGACGTGCCGATACCGCCGGAGACGTTTACCGGCGTCGTGAAGCTATCGCTTTCCCAATCGTGGAGGCCTTTGGCGCGCCACGTAGGAAGGTCGCAGTTGGCCACCAGCGCCCCGTAGCCGGGGATGCAGATCTGGCCGCCGTGTGTGTGGCCGGCAAGGATCAGGTCTGCTCCGGCCTCGGTGAAGTGATCCAGCACACGCTGGTACGGAGCGTGAATGACGGCCACCTTCAGGTGGGGGCGGGCGTCTTGGTTGACCGTTCCGCGGGGCCAGCCAGCATAGCGTTCACGGCCCAGGTGCGGATCATCAACTCCCGAGAAATCGAATCGCAAACCGTTCAGCACCACTGACTGGGCGCGGTTGGTGAGGTCGATCCAGCCGCCCATTCCGAACGCCGAGCGGAGCTTGGGCCAGTCAAGGGCGATGGGGTCGGTTCGCATCCGCGAAGGACCGCGGAAGTAACCCGCCGGGTTCTTGATTCGCGGGCCGTAGTAGTCGTTGGAGCCCGGTACGAATACGCCGGGGAACTCCAGCAGTGGTCGAAGTGCCTGGATCAGGGGGTCGATGGCTTTGGCGTGGCTAAGGTTGTCACCCGTGTTGACCACAAGGTCAGGCTTGAGGTCTGCCAGCGATTGCAGCCACTGCGTCTTCTTTTCCTGGCCTGGGACGAAGTGAATATCGCTCAGGTGCAGGACCCGGAGCGGCCCGGATCCCTCCGGAAGGATGGGCAGGGTTTCGTGGCGGACCTCGAACTGGTCCTTCTCCCACCAGCCGTAAGCGGCGGCCGCTGCACCTGCTGCTGCGCCGACGGCAGCAGTGACGGCGAAACCGCGCCCGACGGTGCGGACGCGGTTTGCCAATGAATCACTGAAGGTCATGGTCAGTTCTTGTTGCCGTTGCCGTTGCCGTTGCCGTTGTTACCGTTCCCGTTGTTGCCGTTACCGGAGGGCGGGGCCCGGTTGGGCGCTGTTGACGGCGTGTTGGACGGGGAGTTGTTCCGCTGCGGCGCGGGAGCCGTACCGAGCAGGTTCGATGGCGGCTGCTGGAACGGGTTGGTTCCGTACGCAGGTGCCACAGCCAACATGTAGTTGGTGAACTGCGGACCGGCGATCATGTAACCGTCGATTGAGGGGTAAAACTTGCCGTTGATGGTCAGGTTGCGTCCGTAGCGCGACTGATCAGCCAAAGGATCGCCGAACCAGGAGGCCGTTGCCAAACCTGAGGTGTAGCCCACTACCCAGGTGGAGCCGTTGGTGTCGTTGGTACCCGTCTTTGCAGCCACCGGGAAGTTCTTGGAGTTCAGGGCCGGACGGATCAAAGAGCCGGAACCTTCATCCAGCACCTTGCCCATGGCGTAAGCAACGCCGCGGGCCACTTCAGGCTTTACGGCATCTTTACAGCTGGAAGACTGGGCAGGAAGCTGAGCTCCGGACTGGTCCTTCACCGAGGTGATGGCAATCGGCTCGCAGTACTTGCCGTCGGCTGCGAATGTTGCAAAGGCTGCAGCCATGGTGAGCGGAGCCGTTTGCGTTGCGCCAATGAGGTTTGACAACCGTGTCATGGGAACCTGGGGGTTGGGATCCGTGACCTTGCCCGTATTGTCACGCGTGGGAAGGCCGCCGTGGATGCCGGTGGCGTCCACAATTCCCTGAATGCCACAGAGGTCAACCTGAGCAGCTGAAGCAAAAGTCGCGGTGTTGATGGAGTTCATGAGGCCATAGAGGACAGTCATGTTCCGGTAGTAGCCCAAGTCCGAGTTTTGCAGGTCAAAGCTGCCCGGCACGTTGGCGTCATAGAAGCCGTCCGTCGGTGTAGGACAGGTGTTCTTCCAAGGGAAGTTGACGCCGTATTTACGTTGGGCCGCGTTGACGTTCTGGTTCATCGACTTGCCCTCGTTCAGCCACTGGGCAAACGTGAAGGGCTTCATGGTTGAACCGGGCTGGAACCCGCCAATGCCATTGAGGTCATTTCCGTCGGCGTCGAGGACGTCCACGTTGAAGTTCTGCGTCTGATCGAACTTGCCCTCTTGAGGCAGCCACACAGTGTTTTGCGCCATGCTGACGATCTGGCCGGTGCCGGGCTGGACGGAGACGATCGAGGCGCCCCACTTGTCCGGGTTTGCGCCCGCCGTCGCGTCAACCTGCTGCTGAGCTACGTTCTGTGCTGTCGGGTCGAGGGTGGTCTGGATGGTGAGGCCGCCACGCTGGACACGCTTGATGCGTTCTTCCTGGGTATCGCCGTAGGCAGGATTGTTGAACAGCAGGTGCAGCACGTAGTCACAGAAGTACGGCGCCATGGTGGCGTAGGCGCAGCCCTGGCGCGCCGGGGTGACCTGCGTGGTGACCGGGGTGGCAACAGCTTCGTCGTACTGTGCCTGGGTGATCTTGCCCTGATTGACCATGGCTGCCAGCACAAGATCACGGCGCACCTTGGCGTTATCCGGGTTGGCAATCGGATCGAACGCAGAGGGGCTGTTCACAAGGCCGGCCAGGAGGGCCGCCTGCGGAAGAGTGAGGTCCTTGGCAGTGGTGCTGAAGAAGAACTTTGAGGCAGCTTCAATTCCGTAAGCGTCACGGTTGAAGAAGACGATGTTGAGGTAGCCCTCGAGGATCTGCTCTTTGGAGAACTTCTTCTCCAGGGCGATGGCGAGCTTCATTTCGCGGAGCTTGTCGCCCACGCCCTTGCCGCCACCGTTGAGCTTGACGTCTTCTTCGCGGTCGGACGCCACCAGGGACTCGTTGATGACGTTGTTCACGTATTGCTGCGTGATGGTGGACGCGCCCTGCTTGTTGCCACGGGCGGTGCTGACGATGGCTCGCATGATGCCGGTGGTGTCGATGCCGCCGTGCTCATAGAAACGGCTGTCCTCGATCGCGATGACAGCGTCCTTAATGAACGGGCTCATCGAATCCAAGGGAACCTTGGTCCGGTTCTCCGCGTAGATCGAGGCGATCGGCGTACCGTCCTTCGCCAGGATGGTGGTGTTCTGGCTGGGCGGATCCACCTGAAGTTCCGCCGGCAGAGTGTCAAAGAACTGAATTGAACCACTTGCGGCACTGCCCGAAACGGCGGCGGCGGGGACCAAAAGGCCCGCGACCAGGACGCCACAAATCGCGCTCACACCAAGGAAGCCTAGAATCTTTCCGAGGGTGGTGGCAGTGTCGAATAGTGGGTTCTTGCGAGTCACCATGTTTTCCACTTTACCGGCAAGGGCTAGGCTTTCTGTCATGACCAAATGGGAGTACGCCACGATTCCGCTCATTATTCACGCTACAAAGCAGATCCTGGACCAGTGGGGCGAGGACGGCTGGGAGCTCGTCCAGGTCGTCGGTGGACCCGATGGCAAAGGTCTCGTAGCATACCTGAAGAGGGAGAAGCAGTAATCATGACAACCCCCGCAGAAACCACGTCTGCCGCGGAATCCGGCGCCCCCACGTCTGCTGTTGAGCAGCGTCTGGCCGAGCTCGGGTTGACCCTGCCTGAGGTAGCCGCGCCGGTGGCTGATTACGTCCCCGCAATCGTTTCCGGTAACTACGTCTACACGTCCGGCCAGCTGCCCTTTATTAACGGCAAACTCGAAGCTACGGGCAAGGTGTCCCTCGGCGAGTTGGGCACGTCCGACGAACCCACTGTTGACCCGGAAGACGCCAAACGTTACGCCGCTCTCTGTGCCATCAACGCCCTCGCTGCAGTCAAGAGCGTCATCGGCGATCTGGACCGCGTCACCCGCATCGTCAAAGTTGTGGGCTTCGTAGCCTCCGAGTCCACCTTCACCGGACAGCCCGGCGTGATCAACGGTGCGTCCGAACTCCTGGGACAGGTATTCGGTGACGCCGGCAAGCACGCACGCTCCGCCGTCGGCGTTTCTGTCCTGCCGCTCGACTCTCCCGTTGAAGTCGAGCTCATCGCTGAATTCAGCTAAGGAACCGGTTCACCCACGTGCCACAGCTTGCCCGCCGTCTGTTTGTACTGCCCCCGGAACTCGAAGGGGCAGCACAAAACTGGCTTGAGCTTGGCGAACGGACCCCCAGGGCCGCCCGCTACGCCTCCTCCGTTGTGCTGTTGCGCGATTCGCCCACCGGCTTGGAAACCTGGCTTGGATACAGGCCGGGTTCCTCGCCGTTGGGCGTTGTCGCGTTCCCGGGCGGTTCTTTGGACCCGTCCGACGACGACCCCGTCGGCTGGTTGGGCCCGTCACCTCAGCATTGGGCTGAGCAGATGGGAACGGACGACGTCGGACTCGCCCGCCGTCACGTGGTGGGCGCCATCCGCGAACTCTTCGAAGAAACGGGTGTCCTGCTCGCAGGCCCTGACGCTTCTTCCACGGTCGAATCGAACTCCACCATTGACTGGATGCGCGCCCGCGAAGCCGTGGCCGCCCAGGAGAAGTCCTTCACGGAGATGCTTACCAAGCGCGGGCTGTCCCTCCGCACCGACCTCCTGAAACCCTTGGTGAACTGGCTCAGCCCGGACTTTGCGCACGCGCGTTTCAACACCCGGTACTTTGCCGCCACTGTCCCGGTGAACCAGCAGCCCAGCATCCTGGGCAGCAAGGGTGTGTGGGGCCGCTGGGTGTGTGCCTCCCAAGCCATTGCACTGCGGGACACCTCAGCACTTGGTGATGAGATAGGCCAGGAGAATACTGTGGGCCTCAAGCTCGGCCAGCTCCTGGTGCCGGGCTCGGAAATCATGCTCGAAAAAATGGCCAACGCCAACGGCTGTATCGCCTACCTGAGCTACAAGCGCAAAGCGCACGTGTACCAGGCGAAACTGGTGGATGAGGGTGGCATCCTCATGCTTGAGGTCGAAGCAGCCCGCACCGTGGCAGGGGAGCCCCAGCGCGAACGCTAGGCCTTCCGATGCTCTCTCACATCCCTCGGGTTTGAGCCGGTCGCTCTCTCACGTCCCTCGGGTTTGAGCCGGACGCTCTCTCACCGGCAAAGTCGTTATATCGAGTCAGCCAAGTAATCGATGGCCAGTTTGTAGCCCAGAACCCCCGCACCCACGATGATCGCGTTGCACACGCCGGACAGGTACGAATGGTGGCGGAACTCTTCACGCTGGTGCACGTTGGTGATGTGCACCTCGACGGCGGGCAGCTGCACAGCCGCCAAGGCGTCGCGAAGGGCCACGGAAGTATGCGTGTAGCCGCCAGCGTTGATCACAATTCCGACGGCGGTGCCTCGCGCTGCGTGGATGGCGTCCAGGAGGTCGCCCTCGTGGTTGGACTGAACGCAGTCAACAGTGAATCCATGGGCGGCCGCAGCTTTCATGGCCAATTGCTCCACGTCAGCCAAGGTGGACGTTCCGTACTTCTCCGGTTCGCGGGTGCCCAGAAGGTTCAGGTTGGGGCCGTTGATCACAAGGATGGTGCCGCGACCGGTTTCGGTGGCAGGAGAGGCTTCAGTCATGACTCCCAATCTATAGCGGTGCGGGAGTGCGCGGGAATTGTGCCCACAGGGTGAGCGAGGGTGCCCTGAAAACAGTCACCATGTGAGAGAGCGACGTCCAAACAGCCGCGTGATGTGAGAGGGCGTTGGCTACTTGCGGGTGCACTGGCCGGCCGATACAGGACTGCTCAGACCGGGAGCCTGCGCAGCCACGGGTTCCAGGTCCGCCATGGTGAGCGCGAAGCCGAGAGCGGCGTCGGTGGTGGTCTTGGCGAAGATCAGGCCGGCCACCTGTCCCTGCGTGGTCAGCAGCGGACCGCCCGAGTTACCCGGCTGAACGTCGCCTGCCAGCCTGTAGACCAGCTCAGGCGAAGGATTGTTGCCATAAATGTCCGGAACCAGAATGGTTGAAATGCCTTGGACAGTGGCCGGCTTGGATTGGAAGGGACCGCCGTGCGGGTATCCCGCGAAAGCGGCAGAGCTGCCTGCGGGCAGGTCGGCACTCAAGGTCAGCGGGCTGGACTGCAGTCCGTCCACGGCCAGCACTGCGATGTCCCGCTGGGAGTCGAAGTAAACCACCCGACCCGGCAACGCGCCGCCGTCGGGCACTTCCACAACAGGCTGCGACACGCCCGCCACAACGTGCGCGTTGGTGACGACGCGCCCGGGCGAGACAACAAATCCGGATCCGGTCTGGTTCTGCCCGCACTCGAATGCGGTGCCGGCGATCTTGAGGACGGAATCCGCAGCCTGGTTCAGGGCAGGTGTGTCGGTTGACTCGTTGGGAACGGGCACCGGTGTGACAGGCCCGATGCCCTCGATGAGCTTAGGTATTCCGTCACCGATCACCGTGGACCGCAGCTGAGCCATGGTGCTCTTGACGGGCGTGGGCGTCAGGTTGTCGATGTAGCGAATGACGCGGGACTCGGCCAACTGCTGCGAAACGAACGGCACACCCAGAGAGCTGATGCTGAAGGCCAGCATGGACATCACCAGCGCCGCCACCACCACACTCACCACGCCGCCGATCAACCGGTCCACCGCATGCAGCGGCTTGATCCGCACGGCGTGGCGGACTTTACGCCCGATCATGGTGCCCAAGCCATGCCCCAAAGCAATAAGCACGACGGCGGCGCCCACCGTGGCGGTCAACCTCCAGCCGCTGTCGGTCACCCAGCCGCTGACGAGCGGAACTGCCATGAACGCGGCAATGGCACCAATGACGAATCCTGCGATTCCACCAAGTGTGACCATGAAGCCATTGCGCAGGCCATAGATCAGGTAGGACAGCAGCATCAGAATCAATGCCAAATCCAATATCGTCAAGCCAAACACCAATGCTCCTCATAGCCGGGTAGCGCCAATTCTAGGTGTCCACCCTGACAACCAACCGTTAGTCCGATCACGATATGGGCCGTTTAGTCCGATGTGAGAGGCTTCAGAGTGGGTCGAATGCCCCGAAATCCGCGCCATTTCAGCGTTTCACGTGCCAAGTACGTCACAGAAGCTTAAAAATTCTGAAACAATGGCCTGAGCGCCACGACCGAAACTTATATTCAGGAGATTTCATGGACATCGAGGTATTGCGCCGCGCACCCCTCTTCGCCACCCTTGACGACGACGCATTCCGCTTGCTGACGGACGAACTCACCGAGGTGGACCTTTCACGTGGAGCGTCGGTGTTCCGCGAAGGTGATCAGGGTGACCAGCTCTACTTCATCGTTTCCGGCAAGGTAAAGCTCGGCCGCACGTCCCCCGACGGCCGCGAGTCGCTTCTGGCCATCCTCGGCCCGGGTGAGCTCTTCGGCGAAATGGCGTTGTTCGATCCCAGCCCGCGTACCGCCACGGCCACCGCCGTTTCGGAAACCCGACTGGCCGGCCTCAAGAATGAGAGCCTCAACGCTCTGCTCCGCACGCGTCCCGAGGTTTCCGCGCAGCTGCTGCAGGCTCTGGCCCGCCGCCTTCGCCGTACCAACGACTCCCTCTCCGACCTCGTCTTCTCTGACGTCCCGGGCCGTGTTGCCAAGGCCCTCCTGGACTTGGCGGACCGCTTCGGGCGTCCTGCCACCGACGGCGTTCTGGTTGCCCACGAGCTGACCCAGGAAGAACTGGCCCAACTGGTGGGCGCTTCCCGCGAAACCGTGAACAAGGCACTGGCCGAGTTCGTCCAGCGCGGATGGCTCCGCCTGGAAGCCCGCGCCGTGGTGATCCTGGACATGCAGCGCCTCCGCCAGCGCTCACGCTAAACAGCTACGAAAAAAAGCCGCCCCGGTTTCGCCGGGGCGGCTTTTTTGTCTGTGGATGTGAGAGAGGGTTCGGTTTTAGCCCGGGGGATGTGAGCGAGGGTCAGAGGGCCGTGAACCGCAGCAGGATGGCGTGCTCCGGGTTCAGGACGGGCATCGGAAGGCCTACCTCGGCCAGGAACCGACCCGTTGCTTCGGCCCCGGACGCCAGCCAGGGTGCCGGCTTGGCCTCAATGAACGTGTGCCCGTGGTCGGCGTCACCCGGGGAGGGGAAGATGGCTTCCACACGGTATGCACGCGAAGGATCCAACCCCGGAATTGCCACGCGCCCGGGCTTTTCCGTAAAGCCCGTCCGTGTCTTCACCACAGCGAAAAGCGCCGCCGTGGCACCCACCGGGGTGCCGCCGTCGGACTCGTCTGCCACCACGCCGTGCACCATCAGCGACTCGTCCGGCACATCGGCGCGCACCATCCGTCCACTGTGGATGAGTCCGCGGTGTTCCTTGTAGAGGCCGATGAAGCGCTTGAGTTCCTGACGTTCCGCCCCGGTGACGGAGCGGACATCCCACTCCATGCCGAAGTGACCGAAAAATGCCGTGATGGCACGGAATGAGAGGTCGTGCGTCCGACCGGTAGTGTGCGATGTTGTGGGCCCAATGTGCCCGCCCACCAGCTCCGGCGGAACCACCATGCCGGTCCAGCGTTGGATGGTTTGCCGTTCCAAGGCGTCGTTGCAGTCCGATGCCCAGATGCGGTCGGTCCGCTCCAGGATTCCAAGATCCACGCGGGCGCCGCCGGAGGAGCAGCTTTCAATCTCTACCCCGGGGTGTGCCGCTCGGAGCGCATCGAACAGCCGGTACGCCGCCAAGGTCTGTTCGTGTACCGAAGCCCGGCCCGCGTGGCCATGTTCCAGGAGGTCCCGGTTTTGGTCCCACTTGAGGTAGCTGATGTTATTCTCGCGCAGAAGAGTGTCCATGCGCTCGTAGATGTATTGCCACGCGTCCGGATTCACGAGGTCGATCACGTGCTGCTGCCGCCACTCAAGAGGCAGCCTGCCACCGTCCTTGTAGGACGTGGCTGAGGGCCCCACGATCCACTCCGGATGTGCCCGGGCGATGTCGGAGTCCAGGTTCACCATCTCCGGCTCCACCCAGAGCCCGAACTCCATGCCCCGGCTGGTCACGGCATCAATCAAAGGCGTCAGACCGCCAGGCCATACGGTTTCGTCCACGTACCAGTCGCCCAACCCGGCGTGGTCGTCACGGCGCCCGCGGAACCAGCCGTCGTCGAGCACGAAGCGCTCAACCCCAAGGTCGGCGGCCGACTCAGCCAGCTCGATCAGGGTGTCCAGGTTGTGGTCGAAGTACACCGCTTCCCAGGTGTTGAGGACTACTGGGCGGGCCTTACCGGAAACTGCCCCCACATGGTGTGGCCGCGAACGGAACCAGGCGTAGAAGGCCTCCGAAATCCCGTCCAAACCGCGGTCAGAGTATGCGGCAAACAGTGCCGGCGTGGTGTAGCTTTCCCCGGATTGCAGCACCACTTCGGCAGGTCCCAACAGCTCGGAGCCGCCCACCATGGTGCGGCCATCGGCAATGCTGTCCGCAAACTGCTCGTGGTTCCCGCTCCAGGCCAGATGCGTCGCCCACACCTTGCCGTGCCTGTTCCCAAAACCGGCAGTTCCAGCGGCGAGCAGCAGCGACGAGTCATGACCGGTGCGGCCGTGACGGCCCGTGCGGACCCAGGTCCCCTGCTGAATGGTCCTGCGCTGCGGATGCCGCTCGCGGCACCAGCGGCCGGTCAGGTCCAGAAGTTCGACGGCGTCTGGCGCCACCGGGAGCATCGTCGCCAGTTCGTCTACTTGGAAAGGCGACGTGCCGTGGTTGCTGACCGTGTGCTTCAGTTCGAGAAGCCCGCCCGGGTGCAAGGTGAGGGTGGACGTGACGGTGATGCCGGCGTCGGGGTCCGCTTGGACAATCACCGCTGTGCCGCCATTCACCGTCGCACTCACAACCCGCAGGCGTACTGAGAAATCAAAGCCCGGCACGCCGTCTGTGAAGCGGTGCCCGCGAAGTCCTGGCCTGCCCTGCCACGATGACGACGCCTGGGGGAGGAGCCCCGCCGGGACGTTAGCGTCGATGGACGACGGCGGAATGGGCTCGTTGAGGATGGCAAGGTCAGGCAGTGTGTCGCCCAGATCGGCTCCCCAGTGGATGATCTCAGCCTCTCCGCGATGGGTGCTGATGACCAAGCTGGTACCTGCGGAACGGAGGTGGAGCGGTTGCATAAGGGTGGGTCGCTTTCAGTGTCGATGCGCCCCGAGGCGGGGCAGGTACGTGTGTTGCGAGGCCCGCTCCGCGGGATTCGGGTGGTTTATAACCCGCAGAGCGGGCCTCGCAACGGGATCTACTCGAGTTGAGTCTATGAGTGATGAGAGGCGTTCTACTTGAAGAGCGCGTTGACCTGTTCGTTCGCGGCTGTCAGCGAACTCGCCGGGGCCTTGCCGGCGATTACCGCGTCCACAGCAGGCTTCATGATTCCCGCAACCTTGGAGGCATTGTCCGTGATGGGAAGCATGAAGGTGGTCTTGTCCGCCACATGCTGGGTGAAGGCGCTGACATCCACGTTCTTGGCCTTGAAGGCCTCTGCAGCCTTCTCGGAGGAGGTGCTGATGGCCGGGAAGACCACGGCCTTGGAGGCCACAACGTCCTGGCAGGCGGTGGAGCCGAGGTATTCCACCCACTTGATGGCGGCGTCCTTCTTCTTGGTACCAGCCCACACGGAATCGGCCAGGCCGTTGAACATGGAGGCACGCTTGCCGTCGGGGCCCTGCGGTGTGGGGGCGATGCCGAGGTCGATTCCCTTGTAGCCGGTGTACTGGCCGATCATCCACGAACCGTTGCTGTTGATGGCTGCTTTGCCTGCTCCGAAGCTGTCGGCGGCGTTGGCGCCAACGGTGGTTTCAAGTTTGGGCATGTAGCCCTTTTCGGCGAGAGAGGCCCACCAGTCGATGGTGTCCTGGAGCCTCTTGTCGTCGTAGTTGAAATGGGTGCCCCACGGGTTCTTGTCGGTGGTGGTCCAGCCAGTGGTAGCGGAGAGGTAGCTCCACTGCGTCTGGCCGGCGTTCTCGGCATCGGAGCCGGGCAGGCCCAAGCCGTAAACGGCAACATTGTTCTTGTCGAAGCCTGCTTCGTCGCCGCGTTTGCCGTTCTTGTCCACAGTGAGTCGGGCGATTGCTTTCTCGTACGTTCCGCCGTCCTTCGGGTTCCAGGTCAGGGAGCCCATCTCTTCAGGGGTGATGCCGGCGTCGGTGGCCATCTTCTGGTTGAAGAACAAAGCCACGGTGTCCCAGTCTTTGGGCAGGCCGTAGCGCTTGCCATCTTGGCCAACCCAGAGGTCTGCGAGGCCTTCGTTGTACTGGGAAAGGTCTATCTTGTCCTGGGCGATGCTGTCGTCAAGGGCCACCAGTTGCTTGGTCTTGAGGAACTCCGGGTACTTGGAGAGGTGGTCTGTGAAGACGTCAGGTGCAGTGCCGGAGGCCATGCCGTTGGTGATCTTGGACCAGTAGTCGTCCCAACCGGTTTGGGTGATTTTGACGGTGATGTCCGGATTGGCCTTGGTGAAGTCCGTGGCGCACTGCTGGTAGGCAGGGAGCTGGTTGGCGTCCCAGAGCCAATAACTGATCTCGCCCTTGGCGGCGTCTCCTCCGGAGCTTCCGCCGGCGCAGGCGGAGAGTGCGAGGACGGCGGCTGCTGCGACGGCGACGGCGCCGACTGCCTTCTTTTTCATCATGGTTGGTCCTTTCGGGACGGGAGGGGTGCGAGCCGGCACAGGCCGGTTTCTGCGTGCGGAAAGAGAAAGAGCTATTTGGTGCCGTTGAAGCCGATGGAGTTGACAATCCGTTTGCCGAAGATGGCGAAGAGGATCAGCACGGGCGTAGCGGACACGAGCGTTGCGGCCATGAGCCCGGACCAGTCCGGTGCGCCTTGCGGCGACTGGGATTTGAAGACTCCCAGTCCCACGGTGAGCACCCTGGATTCCTCGGACGTGCCTACGAGCAGCGGCCAGAAGTATTCGTTCCACTGACCCATGAAGGTCAGAAGCGCCAGGGTGGCAATCGGGGCAGCGGCGTTGGGCATGATGATCTGGAAGAAGATCCGCCAGTGCTTGGCGCCGTCCAGCATTGCAGCTTCTTCAACTTCCCTGGACATGTTCAGGAAGAACTGGCGCATGAAGAAGATCGCGAACGGGGTCATGAACAAGTAGGGCAAAACGAGTCCGAGCATGGAATTCAGCAGGCCCAGGTTCTTGATGAGCAGGAAGTTGGGGAGGGCAGTGAAGATCGGCGGGACGAGCATGGTGGCCAGGAACAGCGAGAAGACTGCGTCGCGGCCTTTCCACCGGAGCCGGGAGAAGGCATAGGCGGCCATTGAGCTGAAGAACACGGCGCAGGCTGTAGTGATGCCGGAAAAGAGCAGCGAGTTCCAAAGGTACTGCCAGAAATTGATCGAAGCACCCGAGCCGCCTTCTGCGATAGCGTCGGCGGCACTTTGGAGGCCGAACACCCGCTTGAACGCGCCAAGATTAAAGTCGGCGGGCAGCAGGTTGGCGGAGTTCGCTGCGAGGGAGCCGTTGGAAGACAGGGCCGTGCGCAGTACCCAGTAGAAGGGCAGGATGCTCACGGCGACGGCCAGGGCGAGGAGGGTCAGGGCGATGGCGCGGCGCCAGTTGAAGGGGCGGCTGAGCGGGCGACGCCGGCTGCCGTTCTTGGGTGAGGCAAGAGTGGTCATGGCGAGTCCTTAGTCCAGGTCCGACTGGTTGCCGCGGAGGAACTTCATCTGGATGAAAGCGACGATGGCGAGGATGAGGAAGAGGATCACAGCCAGGGCGGAGCCATAGCCGAAGTCCTGTTCATTGAAGGCGCGTTGGTAGATGTAGAACTGCAGCACGCGGGTGGCGTTGACAGGACCGCCGGCCGTCGTGACGGCAACAGTGTCAAAGACCTGGAAAGAACCGATCACGGTTACTACCAGGACCAGTACCAGGACTGGCCGGAGCAGTGGCAGGGTGATCCGCCAGAAAGTGCTCATGGCCTTGGAGCCGTCGATGCTGGCGGCCTCATAGACACTGTTCGGGATTGCCTGGAGTCCGGCGAAGATCAGGAGAGCTGTGTAGCCCATGTGCCGCCACGTGTTGATGAGAGCCTGGGTGGGGATGGCCCATTGCTCGCTGCCGAAGAAGGCTACCCGGGGCAGCCCGGTCCATTCGATGATCTGGTTGATGATGCCGATCTGGTAGTCAAGCATCCAGAACCACAGGAGAGCCGCAATGACATTTGCCATCAGATAGGGCATCAGAAGCGCACCGCGGACGAGGGTGGACTTTGCGACGCGGTGCATCAGGATTGCAAGGCCCAACGCCAATGCCGTCTGGAGAACAATGTTGATCACCACGTATTCCGAGGTGACGCCCAAAGCGTTCCAGAATAGCGGATCCTTGGCTATGCGTTCGTAGTTCCGCGTGCCGATCCATTCCGGGTCGCCCAGGATGCTGTATTCAGTGAAGCTGAGGTAGGTGCCCCGGATGGTGGGGACGAGGTAGAAGAGGATCAGTCCGAGCATCGCTGGAGCGATGAAGAAGAGTGCAACCTTGAGGTCCCCTACTCCGCGGAACCCGTCGGCTGGTTTCCCCCGCTTGCGTGACTTCCGCGGCGCCCCGACGGAGGAGAGCTCCGGATCCGGTTGCTTGGTGAGCGTGGTCATCGTCGACCCTTTCGTGACTGTGATGTGCATAACAACTGGATGAGAATCTACACGAGTAGATTTGGTGATAGCAAGAGCGGAGGCAAAATTTTGGTGAAAAATGTTCAAAGATGTTCTTTCTGTTGACTCGAGTAGATTCCGATGCAAAACTCGACAGGACAGTCACACAGGGACACAGCGGAGGCTGCTTTGGCAGTCCCAGGGAAGGTAAACAATGACGTTTTCGATCGGGGTTGTGGGTGCCGGGCAGTTCGGCAGCCAGTTCGCCCACCTGTTCAAGCTCCACCCGGGCGTCAGCGCGGTTTATGCAATAGATGAACTCCCTGAGCGGGCAGTTGCAGCGCAGGAACGCTGGGGACTGGACGGCGTAATGGGCAGCTTTGAAGAGTTGCTGGACTCCGACGTCGATGCTGTCGCCATCTTCACGCAGCGCTGGACTCACGGACCACTGGTAGAGCGGGCCCTGCGTGCTGGAAAGCACGTCTACTCAGCGGTGCCCATGGCCATATCCGAAGAGGAAATTGAACGGATCATTGAGGCCGTTCGAGAGACCAAACTGGTCTACGCCATGGGTGAGACCAGCTACTACAACCCCGCCACGGTCTTCGCCCGGCAACAACATGCAGCAGGTAAGTTTGGCCGCATCTTCTACACCGAGGGTGACTACGTCCACGACATGGACCTCGGTTTCTACGAGGCGTATCAGTACAGCGGCGGAGAGCGGTGGAAGGAAACCGCCAGCTACCCGCCCATGCTCTACCCCACCCACGCCATAGGTGGGGTCCTCGGCGCCGTCCCCGGCCATGCGGTCAGCGTCAGCTGCATCGGCGTGAAGGACCAGCGCGGGGATGGCGTTTTCGATAAGGACGTCAGCATGTTCGCCAACGACTTCTCCAACGCCACGGCGCTGTTTGAAATGAACGACGGCGGCGCGATGCGCACCAACGAGATGCGCCGGGTGGGGTACCCCTCCCACATCCGGGAGTCCCGCTTCCGTTTCTTCGGCACCGACGCCAGCTTTGAGCAACTTGCCACCACCACCGTGTGGCAGGACAAGTCCACCGTGGAAGACGTGTCCGAGCAAGTGGAAACCAAGCCCACCATGTCCCTGGATGACCCGTCCCTGGCGGCCGTGGCGCCGGAGCTGCGCGATGCCTTTATCTCCGGGCTGGCTCCGGTCCATGACCAGTCCAGGCTTCCGCAGGAATTCCTCGGAGCCCCCAACGGGCACGAAGGAAGCCACCAATTCCTGGTGGACGACTTCGTCACGGCCGTAAACAACCGCAGCCTTCCTCCCGTTAATGCCTGGGTCGCGGCCCGGTTCACGTTGCCGGGAATCATTGCCCACGAGTCCGCGCTCCGTGGCGGGGAGCGCCTTCCCATCCGCGACTTCGGTGATGCTCCCGTGGAGTAGCTAGCATTTACCTCATGACAACTTCGGCGGTACAAACCTCGCGCGGCCCGGTTACACGCAAAGACGTGGCCCGGTACGCCGGGGTGAGTACCGCCGTCGTGAGTTATGTGGTGAACGGAGGGCCCAAGAACGTGGCCCCGGGTACGGAAGCCAAGGTTCGCGAGGCCATCCGCGTCCTTGGATACCGACCCAACGCTGCCGCCCGTGCCCTGAAGTTGGGATCCAGCGAGACCATTGGCGTGGTGGTTCCGGACAACACCAACCCGTTCTTCACCCAGCTGGCCCACGCTGTGGAAGATGCGGCCGCGGAACTTGGCTTCGGCATGGTGCTCACCAACTCGGATGGAAGCCTTACCCGCGAACGCAAGAACATCCGCACCTTGGCTGCCCGGCAGGTGGACGGGGTATTCCTGGCCAGCTGCGTGTTCGATCCCGATGTCACGGAACTGGAGGCCTCCGAAATCCCCTCCGTTTTGTTGAATAACGCAGGCTCACCGCCGGGAATCAACAGTGTGGGTGTGGATCTGGAAGCCGGTGCCCGTGCTGCCGTTGAACATCTGATAGGCCACGGCCATACGAACATTGGCTTGGCGATCGGTACCAATACCGGGAACCAGCTGGACGGGCGCGAGGTAGGCTGGCTGGCCACTTTGCGTGACGCCGGACTGCCGGACGGACCCATGCTTCACGGTCCCTTCACCCGTCCGGGCGGGTACGAGGTAGGCAAGCGTTTCCTCTCCATGGCCAACCGTCCAACGGCGATCTTTGCCAGCAATGACATGCAAGCCATCGGTATCCTCAGGGCGCTTCATGAGGCAGGCGTCAGGGTGCCCGAGGACCTGGCGTTGGTATCCTTCGACGGCTCCCTGGACTCCGAATACAGCTGGCCTGCGCTGACCACCGTTGCGCAGCCCGTCAAGGCGATGGCCGAAGCCGCGGTGCAGGCACTGGTGGGCAAGGGCCGTGGCGATGAGCTGAAACACCAGATCCTCTCCACCGAGCTGATCATCCGGCAGTCCTGCGGCTGCAAATAACCCGGGGATGACGACGGCGGTGGGCCGGGTTACGAATCCATGCTCGCGTAGCGCTCGGGGCGGGCCAGCACCTGGCTGATCTGCGCCGTTCCCGCGGCAACAGCCAGCCGGACCAGCAGGAAGCCGGCGGCGAACACCCCACCGATGGTCAGGAACACCACGGGCTGGGTCAGCAGCACGGCACCCGTGAGCGGCAGGACCAGAGCAGCCGCGGCAGCCGCGGATATGCCGGCAACCAGAAACAGCGGCGACATGACGGCTTTGACCCTCGCCGCCACCATGAGTTTCTGCGGCATTCCAACACGGTCCAGTGCCACCAGGGTGGAAGCCCTGTCCAGTACTGCAGCTGCTTGGTTTACACCCGCAGAGCAGGCGACCATCAGGAACGAGCCCAGCAGGGTGATCATCACTCCGGTGTTGATGTCCCGGACAAGGAGCGTAGTTTCAGCGTCGCCCCCGGTTCCCATGGTGTCCGCCACCGCCATGCCGACGCCCACGAACACGCCCACAAAACTGGTCATCGCGACGCCCCCAACTTGCCGCCACGATTCTTTAGGGCTCTCCAGCACGGTCCGCGCGGCCAGCAGTTGCTCAGGCTTCTTGGCGTGTTTGAGTTGCGAGGACGCCCGCAGCCGCAGGATCCACGGTCCCATGAGGTTCAACGCCAGCAAAGCCAGGCCGAAGCAACCGCCCATCACCGCGATGATCACAATGAACGCGCCGAAGCTGCTGAGCATCCCCATGGCCACCACTCCGATGACCACCACCACAGCTGCGATGAGTCCGCGAACCCAGTGCGCGCCGTCGGCCGTTTGCCGGGTCCGGACGCCCAACGGCGTCACCACAACTTTCCGCAGCCCCAACGCGGCACTCGCCGCTGCAAGGAGAGAGACGGCCAGCACGCAGCCGAGGATGGACGGCACTGACAACCATGCATGGCTTCCTATTGCTTGTCCCCGGAACTGGATCAAACCCAGGAACGGCGCTGCGCAGGCGTATAGTCCCGCACCAGCCACAGCTCCCACGGCCGCGAGGACGGTTGACTCAATGACGGTCATCCAGACCACCGTGGCGCTGTTGGCGCCCAGCAACCGCAAGGATGCCAAACGGTCATCACGACGGCGGGCGGCGAGTCGGGCGGCCGAGGCGCCGAGCGTCAGCAAAGGGATGATCAGCAGCACCATGGCGACCACGGCCAAGGCCTGGTAGGTGCCCGCGATGTCGTCGGACCAGGACCAGAAAACCTGTGAACCACCGGCAACGGTGAGCAGCAGGGCCGTAACCGTCCCGAAAGCGAGGATGGGGAGCCCGGCGTCGCGAAGACCGGCTTCCCGGAAGCTGCTTCCGTTGCTTCGTGCCAGGTAGGGGGTGAGGCGCAGGGCCATGGAGAGACTAGACATTGAAGGCACCCTTGAAGTTGGTGGTGGCTGGCGCGGCCGGGCCGGAAGCCGGAACTGTTCCGCTGTCTGCCACGATCCGGCCGTCGCGCAACTCCACAACGCGCTCGCACCGGGCAGCAACGTTGGGATCGTGCGTGACCACCAGAAGTGTCCGGCCGTTCGCAGCCACAGAGTGCAGGAGAACGTCCAGGACTTCGCTGGAGGTGGCCGAATCCAAAGCGCCGGTGGGCTCGTCAGCGAAGACAACCCGGGCCCCGGTGACCTGGGCGCGGGCGATGGCCACGCGCTGACCCTGCCCGCCGGAGAGTTCGCCCAAGCGGCGTTGTTCCATCCCGGCCAAGCCGAGGGCCGCTAACCACTCAGCGGCCCGGGCCTCCGAAGTAGCACGGTCCGTGCCGTTGAGCATGAGAGCCAGGGCCACGTTTTCCACGGCGGTGAGCTCCGGCAGCAGCATGCCTTGCTGGAAGACGAAGCCGAACTCCTCGCGCCGCAGCCGGGACAGCGCAGCATCTCCCAAGGTGTCCAGCCGCAGAGGCGAGGACGGAGTATTCAAGGTGATGGCACCGGCGTCGGGCCTCAATATCCCGGCGAGGCAGTGCAAAAGGGTGGTCTTGCCGGAACCTGAGGGGCCGATGATCGCAATGGACTGGCCGGCGTTGGCTGTGAAGTTGACGTGGTCCAGGGCGATGCTGCCGGGGTAGTGCTTGGTGAGCTGCTGGGCGTGGAGGATGGCGTTCATATATCCAGCATCCCTGCGGGCGTTACTCCGCGGCATCAGTCCCGCGGCTGAAGTCTGCGGGGCGGCCTCCACCTGCGGTATGAGACCTAAGTGTTAACTACGTGGTTCAGGCCTCGGCGATCCGCAGCTTGGCCACGTTTTCGGCCAGCACGCGCCGGGCGTCTTCACCAAGGAGCGAGTCCGTGATCAGCTCGTCCGCTTCTTCCAGCCGGGCGATCGAGGCGATGCCCACCACGCCCCACTTGCTGTGGTCGGCCAGAATGACTGTGCTCCGGGCGGATGTCATGAACGCTCGGTTGGTCTCGGCTTCCAGCAGGTTCGGAGTGGTAAAGCCGGCGTGGGCATCCATGCCGTGGACACCCAGGAACAGGACGTCCAAGTGGAGTTGCTTCAGCGATGACGTGGCAATGGGGCCTACCAGGGCGTCCGACGGTGTCCGCTCGCCGCCGATCAGGATCACTGTGGACCCGAAGCGTGCCGGGCCGGACGACGAGCCGTGGTGGAAAAGATCGGCGATCCTCACCGAGTTAGTGACCACGGTGATGCGGGGCCCGTTGACAAGTTCCTTCGCCAAGGCCCAGGTGGTGGTGCCGGCGCCAAGGCCGATCGCCATGCCTTCCTGGACCAGGCTCGCGGCTTCCACCGCGATGGCGTGTTTCTCCGCGGGCAGCTGTGTGGACTTGAGTTCGAAGCCGGGCTCGTGGGTGCTGGCATCGCCTGGAAGCTTGGCTCCGCCGTGAATGCGCTCAACGCGGCCGGCTTCCTCGAGCGCTTCGATGTCGCGCCGTACGGTCATGGGTGAGACCCCCAGCAACTGGGCGAGGTCCGAGACCCGCACTACGCGTTCGCGCTGGACGGCGTCGATGATGGCGGAGTGGCGTGCTGCCTGAAGCATCAGGGCCTTTCTGGGGAACCTCGTCAAACATGGGGCTGAGTCTGGCTCCAGTCTAGGGCGCACGGCACCAGCAGTACGGCAGGCCAGGCGCGTCAATGTCACCGCTGCGTCACGCAGGGTCCTTAACGCTCGACGGCGCCGCTCGCCTGGGGAGGTGAGCGGCGCCGTCGTGAATTACCTACTTGCGGAGGGAGTCCGCAATCTGGGTCATGATGCCGGGGTCAGCCAGTGTGGTGGCGTCGCCGGTGTCGCGGCCTTCAGCGATGTCCTTGAGAAGGCGGCGGACGATCTTCCCGGAGCGGGTCTTGGGCAGTTCCGGGACGATCAGCAGCTGCTTGGGCTTGGCAATCGGGCCGATTTCCTTGCCCACGTGGTTGCGCAGTTCCAGAACGGTTTCGTCGCCGTTGTTCACGGCGTCACCGCGGAGGATGACGAACGCGACGACGGCCTGCCCGGTGGTCTCGTCAGCGGCACCCACCACGGCTGCTTCGGCCACGGACGGGTGGCTGACCAGGGCGGACTCGATTTCCGTGGTGGAGAGGCGGTGGCCGGAGACGTTCATGACGTCGTCCACGCGGCCCAGGAGCCAGACGTCGCCGTCTTCGTCCTTCTTGGCGCCATCACCGGCGAAGTACATGGCCTCGAACCGGGACCAGTAGGTGTCCTTGAAGCGCTCGGGGTCGCCCCAGATGCCACGGAGCATGGAGGGCCACGGTTCGCGGACCACCAGGTAGCCGCCTTCACCGTTGGCCACCGACTGGCCGTTTTCGTCCACCACGTCCACGGCGATGCCGGGCAGCGGGACCTGCGCCGAGCCGGGCTTGGTGGCGGTGACGCCGGGCAGCGGGGCGATCATCTGCGCACCGGTTTCGGTCTGCCACCAGGTGTCCACGATCGGTGCCGGGTTGTCCTTCTTTTCGCCGTTCTTGCCGGCGTTGGCGCCTATGACGTCCCGGTACCACATCCACGCTTCGGGGTTGATGGATTCGCCCACGGAGCCCAGGACGCGGATGGAGGAGAGATCGTACTTGTCCGGGATGTCCCGGCCCCACTTCATGAACGTCCGGATCGCAGTGGGGGCGGTGTACAGGATGGAGACCTTGTACTTCTCCACGATTTCCCACCAGCGGCCCTGGTGCGGGGAGTCAGGGGTGCCTTCGTACATGACCTGGGTGGCGCCGTTGATGAGCGGCGCGTAGGTGACGTACGAGTGGCCGGTGACCCATCCGACGTCGGCGGTGCACCAATAGACGTCCGTTTCCGGGTGGAGATCGAACACGGCCTTGTGCGTGTAGGCGCCCTGGGTGAGGTATCCGCCGGTGGTGTGCAGGATGCCCTTGGGCTTGCCGGTGGTGCCGGAGGTATAGAGGATGAACAGCGGGTGCTCGGAGTCATGCCCCACGGCGGTGTGCTCGGTATCTGCCTTATCAACGGTGTCGGACCACCAGAGGTCGCGGCCTTCCACCCAGTTGACGTCCTCGCCGTTGCGCTTGACCACCACAACGTTTTGTACGGTGTGGCCTTCTTTGGAGAGGGCTTCGTCCACCGCTGGCTTCAGGGCACTCGGCTTGCCGCGGCGGTAGGTGCCGTCCGCGGTAACAACGAGCTTGGCTTCGGCGTCCTCGATCCGGGAACGCAGCGCGTCCGCGGAGAATCCACCGAACACTACCGAGTGCACGGCCCCGATCCTGGCGCAGGCAAGGAGCGTGATCACGGCTTCAGGGATCATGGGCAGGTACACGGCCACGCGGTCGCCCTTGGCCACGCCCAGGGACTCGAACGCGTTGGCGGCCTTCTTGACCTCTTCGGTCAGCTCCGCGTAGGTGTAGCTGCGGGTGTCCCCGGGTTCGCCTTCGAAGTAGATGGCCACGCGGTCGCCCAGGCCGTTTTCCACGTGCCGGTCCAGTGCGTTGTAAGCGGCGTTGATCTCGCCGCCCACGAACCACTTGGCGAATGGCGGGTTGGACCAGTCAAGGGCTTCGGTGAAGTCCTTGTCCCAGGTCAACAGCTCACGGGCCTGCTTAGCCCAGAACGCGGGACGGTCCGCTTCTGCCTCAGCATAGGCGTCGGCGCTTGCGACCGCGTTCGCGGCGAACTCTGCAGAAGGCGCGAACTTGCGGTTCTCGTGGAGGAGGTTTTCAAGCGCCTCGACGTGCGGGGCCGATCCGTTGTGAGCTGTTGAAGCTGCAGCGGTGGCCGTGGATCCGGTGGTGTCCTGGGACATGGTGAACCTCATCATTCATCGATCTTTGCTGCGCGGATCCTGACGTGAGGTCCCCGCCCGGGCCGTCGTCGGCGTCGAGCGCTTCCCCCAAGGGTCCGCAAAGTGCTGTCCGGCATCAACACTATCGCTTCAAGAAGTCGAACGTGGGCGTCGTCACAAATGCGGCCGTGAACGGCGCGGATTTAGCGACGAATGGCGGCTGTGGCGGTGGGGAACCGTTTACATGACGCACGACGGCGGCACCGGGCTGCCTTTGCTGGCGGGCTTACTGTCGGCCACATTCTGTAAGGAACCTTGGAGTTTGCTGTGAGCGAAGCCGTATGGCCGTTTTCAGCTAGAACCCTGTCAGGGGGGTGGCATAGGCTGAAGAAGTCTTGGGACGCACTTCTGGCGTGTCCGGTTCACTGCGGAGTCCCGCGGAGGTCGCCGGGCCGGACTGTCCAAGACGCCGCCGTACGAAGGAGATATAGATGAACCAGCTGAGCCCAGGCCCGCACGACTCACACCCGACGGGACCGGACACCGCGGCTGGAACGGTCACCGCTGCGGGTGGAAACGCTGCTGACGGCACCGCTGTTGGGAATCCGGCGACGGGTACGTCCGGAACTCCTTTCAAGAACGACACTGCTGCCAAGAACGATGCTCCTAAAAACGACGCTGCCAAGTATGACGCCGTCGCTGGGCCGTTCACCATCCGGGATCTTACTGTTTTCGGCTCCACGCTCCTGATGTTCGTTGCCTCGCTTCTGCCCATGTTCGGGGAGCGCTACAACCTGTGGAACCTGGGTAACTTGTTCTTCCTGCTGCTGGGAATCCTGCTGCCGCTGGTTGTGGTGGCTCTCTTCGTAGCCCGCAGGCTGCAGCCGGGTACTATCCTCCGCATAGGTTCGCTGTCCGTTGACCAGTTCGCGTCCGTGGTTGCCTCGTTTGCGTTCCCCTTGTTCTTCCTGACCATTGCCAACTCGTTCAACGGCAGCGTACTGCTGGGCCTGGTCGGCTCCGTGGGTCTGCTGGCAGCGACGGTTCTGGCCCCGCATCTTCCGTGGCTTTCCGCCGACTTCAAGGGCCGTGCTGAAACGCCGGCGCACGTGGTTGCCCGCGAAGCAGCAGTGCCCAGCCGCAAGCCGGCTGCTCCCAAAGCACCGAAGGCGCCCACCACACCCAAGCCCGCAGACGCCACAGGTTCAAGCGGCGGATTCCGGAGTTCAACCCCCGGATACCAGGGATCGGCACCCGGTTACCAGGCTCCCGCTCCGCACGTTTCCGGTACAGCGGCTGCAGCAGCCTCCACGGGTGCTCCCGGTGCAGGTGCCGCGACCGGCGCCGCAACGGGCGCAAGCCCCTTCGCTCCGCCGGCCAGCTACGGAACATCGCCGTCGCCGGCAACTGAAGCTTCCGCCGTCGTGCACGCAGCTGACGCAAAACCTGCGGACGGTAGCGGCTATGCAAGCAGTGGACCCACAGGAAGTGGGCCCGCTACTGGCAGCACCGCTGCCACTGAACCCGCTGCTGCCGCTTCGCCCGCTACGTCTTCGCCTGAGAAGGCCGAGCCCGTTGGCGAGCCTGACGCTAAGGATGCCCACGTTCCTGCCACGGGTTCAGCGGCTCAGCCCGCCACTACCCAGCACACGGCCCAGCCCGCTACAACCCAGCACGCCGCTCAGCAGGCGGCCCAACCAGCGGCCCAGCAGCCGTGGGCTGCCACCATGGCAACGCCCATCGTTTCCGGTGATACGCGCAGGGTGAGCGACTCGATCGGCGCTACCGTGGACCCGGCCAGCCGACCGGAAGAGTCCGATTCGCCGCAGTATGAGGCTTTCTGGTTCGCTGTTGCACAACCCAGGATTGCGTACGACGAACACTCGGGGACCCCGGCCTTCACCATCGAACCCGGTGGATGGGTTCTGGCCCTGGAAGACCGCGGCCATGAGTTCCTGGTACAGGACACCGACGGCAAGGTTGGGGTTCTTCGGGAGCTCAGCAACATCGAACGCGGCTAAGCAGGGACGCCGTGGCCATCGCCGAAGCTGGTTCGCTGCTCGCGCTCAAACGCCGGGCACGGAAGATCAATAGGGTTCTCGCGGAGAAGTATCCCTACGCGCATGCGGAGTTGGATTTTAGGAACCCTTTTGAACTGGTGGTGGCCACGGTCCTTTCCGCCCAAACCACCGATGTGGCGGTCAACCAGGTCACCAAGATCCTGTTTGCCCGCTACCCGGATGCCCGCGCCATGGCTGAGGCGGATCCCCTCGAGCTGGAGACAATACTCCAGCCGACGGGCTTCTTCCGTGCCAAAGCACGGAACGTTTTGGCGCTCAGTACGCGGCTCGTAGATGAGTACGACGGCGTGGTCCCGGGACGTCTCGAAGATCTGGTGACGCTCCCGGGCGTCGGGCGCAAAACCGCCAACGTGGTCCTGGGCAATGCCTTTGGTGTCCCCGGGATCACGGTGGACACTCACTTCGGCCGGCTTGCCCGCCGATTCGGGTGGACGGCCTCGGACGATCCTGTGAAGATCGAGTTCGACGTCGCCGAACTGTTTGAACCCCGGGACTGGACCATGCTCTCGCACAGAGTGGTGTTCCACGGACGCAGAGTCTGCCATTCCAGGAAGCCGGCCTGTGGTGCCTGCCCGGTGGCAAGCCTCTGCCCGAGCTACGGCGAGGGCGAAACTGATCCCGTCAAGGCAGCCAAATTGTTGAAGTACGAGCTAGCGCCGGGCAGCGAAGCTTTGCTCGAGAAGCTCCTGGCCGAGACGCACAGGGCAGCGGAGATCCGCATGGAATCGCAAAGGAGGCCCGGGTGACCGCGCTTGAGGAACTGTCCGCGCTGGTTGCTCGCTTCGATGAGGGCCAACAGCAGCACTCGGCATTGTGGGAGCAGCTTCCCGTCACCCCGGAAACAAACCGCGCCGCGGCAGTCCTGATGCTTTTCGGTGTACTGGACAACATCCCTGCCGAGTCGGGCCGGCCAATAGCGCCGGCGGACCTCGATGTTCTGCTGCTGGAACGGGCACATACCCTGGACGACCATCCGGGTCAGGTGGCGTTCCCGGGCGGCAGCGTGGACGAGGAAGATGAGTCGATCGTCGCCGCCGCCCTTCGTGAAGCAGTGGAAGAAACCGGCTTGGATGCCAGTGGTGTCCGGGTTCTTGGAGTCATCCCGGAGCTTGGGCTCATCCGGAGCAACTTCCGTGTGACACCTGTGCTGGCATGGTGGGATGCGCCGTCACCGGTTCGCGTGGTGGACTACGCCGAATCCGCTCAGGTCTTCAGGGTACCGGTGCGCGACCTTTTGGACCCGGTCAACCGTGTCACTGCCACCATCTCGAGGTTCGGCCGCACCTATACCAGCCCAGGTTTCACCGTCAATGGTGTGCTCGTGTGGGGCTTCACGGGGATGGTCCTCAGTGGCCTCTTCGACGAACTGGGCTGGACAGTTCCCTGGGATAAAGACAAATTGCGGGACATAGACCTTTAGGTGGCCCGTCGAGGCTTACGCTGCCTCGCGGGCCGTCGTGGACCGGTCCACGATCAGACCGGTGGCGGCGTTTTCCCGTACGGCGTTGATGCCGGCCACAACACCCTCGAGGTGCGGGAACGTGGGTGACTCGGCAACCACCGTACCGTCGGCCGCTGTAAGGCGGAACCGGTAGCCCTCGGCATTGTCCTTGAGAATTTCAAACCTGCCAGCCATCGAATGCTTCCCCCTTGTGATGCTGTTTTGATTCTGCGGTGGACCAGCAAAAGTATCCACATCATGAAACTATCCAGAACCCGGGCGGAACCAAAGCTACTTTGCGGTACCTGTC
Source organism: Arthrobacter sp. TS-15 (assembly GCF_006964045.1). Lineage (NCBI taxonomy): Bacteria > Bacillati > Actinomycetota > Actinomycetes > Micrococcales > Micrococcaceae > Arthrobacter > Arthrobacter sp. TS-15. Next base: position 41,548 of record NZ_SDXQ01000022.1, read on the forward strand.
ATGGGCGGGTCATCCCGGCTCATATAGCGGGATGTGACTGGATAGTGCCGCTGCATCAGGCTATGGTCCGCTACTTCGCTTTGTCGTAGGAATCGACGACGGCCAGGCTCACTGGAAACTCCACAGGGATCCGTCCGAACATAAGTTCCTTCGCCGATGCTGCCGCTTCTTCGATGGCGCGGATACAGGCGTCCACGGCGTTCACTGGAGCGTGAATCATCACCTCATCGTGGAGAAAAAAGACGAGTTCACCGCTGGGTGAGCCTTCGGCGCGTAAGGTTCGCAGCCGTCGTCGTAATTCTGCCAACCAGCAGGCCGCCCACTCAGCAGCCGAGCCCTGCACCACGAAGTTGCGGGTGAAACGGCCCCGTGATCGGGCAAGATTGTCGGCGCGCCGCTGTTCCTCGGCGGTGGTGGATTGCTGGCTGCGCAGCCAGCCGGGCGACGGCGGTGGGCTGCTTCTGCCCAGCCGGGTGGTGACGGTTCGGCCTGCTTCGCCCTCGCGCGCTGCTTGCTCCACGAAGCCGACAGCGCGTGGATAGGTCCGCGTGAGCTGCGGCATAAGCCGCCCCGACTCGCCCGTGGTGGCGCCGTAAATAGCTCCCAGCAGGGCAATTTTCGCCTTGGCCCGATCACCCCCAAAGCCTTGGGCTGCGATGCCTGCGTAGAGGTCCTTGTCCCGTGCTGCCTCTGCCATTTTCGTGTCTTGGGCCAGCGCCACGAGAACACGCGGCTCCAGTTGGGAGGCGTCGGCAACAATGAGCTTGTGTCCGGGATCCGCATGGACCGCTGCCCGGATATTTCGCGGGATCTGGAGGGCGCCGCCACCGCGCGAAGCCCAACGCCCCGACACAACCCCACCCACCACGTACTCGGGATGGAACCGCCCGTCACGCACCCAGGCGTCCAGCCAAGACCAGCCGTTGGCGGTGTGCAGCCGGGAAAGCTTCTTGTAGGCGAGCAACGGCTGAATGGCCGGATGCTTCGATTCCTGAAGCTCCCACTGCCGGGTACTTTTGACCTCGATCCCGTTCCGGTGCAAGGCGCGCATCAGATCCTGCGGGGAATCCGGATTCAGGCCGGGGGAGTTGAGGATGCTCCTGAGCTCGGCGCAAAGAGCCTCAAGTGCCGGCGGACGGTGCCCCAGCGGTGGCCGGGGCCCCAAAACATCGGCGAGGATCTGCTGATGCAACTCTTCTCGCCAGGGGACGCCGGCGTGCTGCATCTCCAGGGCGATCATCGCGCAAGCGGACTCAGCGGCGAGCAGTAGTTGGAGGCGCTGTTTCTGTTGGTGGGCTTCGGAGACTTGTGAGACCGCGTGCTGTTGGGCCGCGAATTCCTCCCTGAGTTCAGCCAACCCCACTTTGGGGTTGGACTGGGCCAGGTCCTCGAAGAGAGCGCCCTGGTCTGCGGGAGGCGGTGGGGGCTGAAGAGCGCGGGGTGGTGCGGAGTCGTCGTCCTGCGTGAGCTTGACCGCATGCCGGGCATAGTCCGTGTGCGCAGTGAATTCGGAGTGGGCAAGGATGGCTCCGCAGAGCGCGAGGTCGTGGCAGCGCTCCAGCTCTATGCCATGGGTCAGCAGCTCCGAATACCAGTCCTGGGCGTGGTGCCACACCCAGCGGGGCCGCTGGGTTTCGAGTTCACGCACGACGCCGGGCAACTCAGCCCGGGTGAGGACGCGTGCGTCTGCAGTGGCCTTGCCGGTGGGGGAGATCCTTTGTATGGCTGCGCCTTGCTGGTGGGCGGCGAGCAGCAAATACATGGTGTCCATTCTGCCCTGTGCGGAGGTGTGCTGTTGCTGGGAGGACTGCTCCTCCACAACTTCCGGCCGCACTATGTTGTGCACATACGGGAATTCGAACCTTATGTTGGTTTGCCGATTCAACCAGTGTGGACGCCATGAGCAAGCGAGATCGTCGGCAGAGGCAACCCGCACACATCCAGCAGACCACTGACAATTACGGGCACCCCCACAAGAAAGCAGTTGAAGGGGACCCGGACGGATCTTGGCTGCCACGCGAAGCCGTCGGCATTCTGCTCGTTTCCGCTGACTCCTACCTTCAGGAAGAGGCCAAACGGATAGTCGCGGCTGCAGGGGGGAGTCTCCGTTTAGCCGCGGACGTGGCCGAAGCCGTCCACGGCTGGGACAATGCCGACGTCGTATTGGTAGGCAGCGATATTCAAGAGTTGCCGCCCAGGCGAAGGGCTCCCACTGTGTTGCTCGGCAAAGCCTCTGAAGGTGATGGGCTATGGAGTTTGGCCGCGTCGCTTGGAGCTGAGCGGGTCGCTGTCCTTCCCGAGGCCGCCGGCTGGCTGGCTGAACACCTCAGTATGTCCGGCTCACCGGACCCTGGGGGGACGGTCATCGGAATCATCGGCGGTAGTGGTGGGGCGGGAGCTACCACTACCGCAATCTGGCTTGCCCAGGCTGCGGCAGGGCATGGCATCAGCACCGTGCTCATCGATGGCGACCGCTGGGGTGGAGGCCTCGAGCTGGCAGTGACGGCGGATGAGGTGCCCGGCCTCCGATGGCCGGACTTCGCCGAAACCCGGGGAAGCATTGATCCTTCCCAATTCCGGGATTCATTGCCCGTGGCTGGCGGATTCGCATACCTGTCCTGGCCCGGGACGAGGGAACCGGTCCACATCCCGGCGGTCGGCGCTGTGGCTGCTGTTGTTGACGCTGCACGCCGGAGCTTCGAACTCATCCTCGTGGATATCGGACGCAGCGTTGAGGGGCTGGGAACGCTTGCATGGGATTGCGACAGGATCCTGGTGCTGACCACGGCCCACCTTAAGTCTGCAGTGGCGGCCGCGCGCGTCCTCAACGAACTCCCACCCATAGATGCAGGACTCTTGATCCGGGGAAGCGGCGCCAGTTCAGTGGATGCGCCACTGATCGCCGAGTCGCTTGGCTTGCCGCTGCTGGGTGTCCTACCGGAGATGCGTGGTGTAGCGGCCAGCACTGAGCTGGGGCGATTGCTGGAGATCGGACGCCGAAAACCAATCAGGCGCTTCGCCGGTTCCGTCCTGGAACTGAACGGGGCGGCCCAGTGAGCCCCTTTGCCGACGGAACCCGCCGCCGGCAGAGCCGCAGGCTGGACTCGGTTCTTCTTGAAACGGTGCGGGAATCGGTGCTCGCCGGGAGCGGACCCGTGACACCTTCCACTGTCGCCGCAGCCGTGCAGGCAAGCGGCAGATTACTGGGTACCGCCGGAGCGTTGGAGGCGGCTGAGTCCATCAATGCTGAACTCAACGGACTGGGTCCTCTTCAGCCGCTCGCACAGGATCCTGGCGTCACTGACATTTTCGTCAACGGCCCCGACTCCGTCTGGTTTGACCGCGGGAACGGCCTGGAACGTACATCTGTTTACTTCGACACCGAGCAACAGGTCAGATCGCTGGCCACCCGCCTGATCTCAGCCGGGGGAAGACGGTTGGACGATGGCTCCCCCTGCGTGGACGTCCGGCTCAACGGTGGATACCGGGTCCACGCAGTCCTCGCTCCCATATCAACGGCAGGGACGTTGCTGTCCATTCGAATCCGCCGGGACGAAGTGTTTACCCTCGCCGAGTTGCGGGAATCCGGCATGTTTTCGGAGCACGTTGAGTCGGTTCTTCGTGCCGTCATGGCCAACAAACTGAGTTTCCTCATTAGCGGTGCCACCGGCTCAGGAAAGACAACCCTGCTCTCCACAATGCTCGGGCTGAGCCATCCGGCGGAACGTTTAGTACTGATAGAGGACGCCGCAGAGCTCAACCCTGTTCACCCGCATGTTGTCACGCTGGAATCCCGCCACGGAAACCTTGAGGGCGGAGGTGCACTGGACCTCGGAGAACTGGTCCGCCAAGCACTGCGCATGCGGCCGGACAGGCTGATCGTGGGGGAATGCCGTGGCGCTGAAGTCCGCGAATTGCTGACCGCACTCAACACTGGGCACACCGGTGGTGGTGGCACTATCCACGCCAACACCGCAGAGGCCGTGCCGGCACGGTTGGTGGCCCTCGGCGCATTGGCGGGGTTGAACGCCGAAGCCGTTCGGTTGCAGGTCTCCAGCGCCCTTGACGTCGTGATCCACGTAGACCGAACACCATCGGGACGGAAGGTCGCGTCCATCGGAGTAGTCACAGACACACGGCAACAGCAAAAAGTTGTGCCGGCCCTCAGCTGGAGCCCGGCAGGAATGACACCAGGGCCGGCATGGCCGGAACTTGCCTCCCGGCTCTCGCTGGCACCGCTGGAGATGGACGAGCAACCAGCACAGGAAGTCGACCGGCCTGAACCTGATGATCCGCCACGGCGCAGGTCCCGGAAGACGGCCATTCCAACATCAACCGGGTCACGTCCGGTGGGGATGCATAACTTCGGGGATATCCGGTGATTGGCCTCTTCGTCCTGGTTGCGGCTCTCGCGGTTTGGTTGCAGTTCACAGGCCACAGGGATGGAATCAGGCGTCTCCGGACGAGGCTGGGGGAACCAGCGGACCGGACCTTGCGCACCAATGCCCGTCCCATGACGCAGCGCGGAGGTCCAAGGCCGCGAAAGCGTCCGGAGCCCTTGTCACTTGTGGTGTTGGTGCAGCAGCTCGCAGCCCTCCTGCGCGGCGGACGGGGAGCTTTCAGGCTGTGGGAGGAGCTATGGATAGTCCACGGTGCAGGGCAGCTAGCGGAAAATGGCGCGGGTTCGGCAGCAGCAAAGGGAAACACCGGGCTTTCCCACCCCTCCCTGCAGGTTCTAGCAGCAGCGCGGGCAGCGTCCACGGTGGGAAATTCGCCGGCCGAAGCCATCCGGGGCACAGCCGCAAAAGCGTATCCGCAACGCGGGAGTTCTGAGCGCCGCGTGTGGATGGAGTTGGCAGCCTGCCTGGACATCGCGGAGACCAGCGGCTGTCCGTTGGCTGACCTCCTCACCCGGTTTGCAGCGCAGTTGGAGGCCGAAGAGGACTCCGAGGCTGCCCGTCAGACGGCGCTCGCAGGCCCCAAAGCTACCGTGCGCCTGTTGTCATGGCTCCCGGTATTTGGACTGGGGCTGGGGGTGGCATTAGGCGTGGATCCGGTGGGGATCTTGTTGAACAACTTCCTGGGTGTTGCCACCTTCGCGGTTGGTCTGCTTCTCACAGCGGCGGGTCGTGTATGGTCATCGCGGCTGGTCGCATCCGCGATCGGAGCCTACTGATGCACCAGACGCCGGTGTTAGTGATGATCGCGGTCATGGTGCTCGCAGCAATCCTGAGCTTCGCGGCGCCCGCACGGTTGGGAACTCAGTTGCCGTCCCGGGGAAGGGACTCAGCAGCGGCGCAGGAGTCCTCCGCATCAACCCCACCGGAACAGGATGCAGACGGACTGCGCGATACGGCAATGATGCTGGAATTGGTGGCTTCCATGCTCGACGCCGGAGCCGGAATCGGGCGGGCATTGGAACTTATCGCCAAGTGCGCGTCTCCTCCCATCAGGCATTCTCTCCGGCCCGTTGTTGCCGCGCTGGCCCTCGGTGCCGACTGGGAGACTGCCTGGCGGACGCCCACCAAGCACGCCCCTGAAGTGGTCCGCCTCAAGGATGCGTTGGCTTTCGCGGCGCTGACTGGTGCGCCGTCTGCCTCTATCCTCTATGCACAAGCGGCGAGGGAACGGCGCGAGCAGTTCCGGGCCGCGGAGAAGCGGGCAGCTGCCTTGGGCGTGAAGCTTGTAGTTCCTCTGGGTCTCTGCTCCCTGCCTGCTTTTATCTGCCTTGGCATTGTCCCGGTCCTGATCGCCATGCTCCCCTCGGGGTGAAACGTGGAGAGGGCCGTCAACGCCACAACCTTTCCTCCACACCCAGCGGGACGGGACGGGTTATCCACTTGCGGAGATCACCCACTTCCCGGCCTTTCCGGACCACGGAAGAGTCGGTTCTGTCGGCAGAGAGCCGGCACTTTATGGAAAGGAAACCACCATGAAAACACTGTCCGCTACGCTTCCAGGCCTCCTGAGTGATATGCCGCGGGATCGGCCGGCTCCCGTTGAATTCCTTGGGGCTCCCTTCGAGGAACCACAGACGACCCAGCATGAGGAACTCTCCGAGTACGAGCTCGACCACAACGATCCCGAGCGATTCGGTTTCGAGGACGAGCTCCTGCAGTTAGGACTCGGCTTCGGGGATCTTGCGGAGTCCGAGGACGGCCCATGTGAGGACGAAGGCTTCTGGTCAAGGTTAAGCACACGGACAAAGCTGATGGGCTCGGAAATGGGCATGGCCACGGCCGAGTATGCCATTGCTACCCTTGCCGCCGTAGGCCTGGCGGGTTTGTTGGTAGTTATCCTCCGGAGCGAAGAGGTCCGCGGCTTCCTGCTCAACCTGATCCGTACGGCGTTGTCCCTGCCATGACCGCTCTGCTGCCTGCCGACAGGAGATCCCGGAATGCAAAGGAAAAGGGTGCTGTCACTGCGGAGTTCGCGGTCGCTTTGCCGGCCGTTGTGTTGCTCCTGGCATTCCTGCTGGCAGGCGGCGCCGCAGGTATCACCCAACTCAGGCTGGAGGAGGCGGCGAGGGCAGGAGCACGAGCCTCGGCGCGGGGTGAGGCCTCCGGCTCGGTGGATGGGATCGTCAAGCGGCTTGCCGGGGGAGGCGTTACGTCGTCAATAAACGGGGACGGCGAGTGGGTCACAGTGACTGCTTCCTCGGCAGTTGGCGGGGCTTTGGGCCCGTTGATCCCATGGACGCTGAAGGCCTCGGCTACAGCACGGGAAGAAGTGGGCACCCCGTGAAAAACCTTTGGCCAAACACCGAGCATGAAGGCGGCGCTGGCACCGTGCTGGCGCTGGCCTTGGGCGCGGTGGTCATGCTGCTGTTGCTGGGCTTGCTCCTACTGGCGCAGGCCGGAGTGATGGCATCCCGGGCGGCGTCTGCGGCTGACCTGGCAGCGCTGGCCGCCGCAGATGCGGCCCGGGGGCTTACGTCCGGGGAGCCTTGCGCCGTTGCCGCAAGTGTGGCCGGGAAGCACGATGCAAAGATCACGTCCTGCAGTGTTGCTGGTGGGGTGGTGGAGGTCGGCACGGAGCTGGCCCATCCCTTCCAGTGGGGCGTTGCCACTGGCCGCGCACGAGCCGGACCTCCTCCTTAGCAGCTAACAGGGCCAAGCACACAGGCTTCGTGCCGGGCGGCTGGCTTCAGGGAATCTAGCTGGCGTCCTTCAACAGGACGTTCAGGAGGGTGATGGCGGCTGCCTTGTCCAGCGGGTTGTTCTTGTTGCCGCACTTGGGGGACTGAACACAGGACGGGCAGCCGGCATCACACTCACAGGCCTTGATGGCTTCCCGGGTGGCTGTCAGCCATATCTTGGCCTTCTCAAAGCCCCGCTCAGCGAACCCGGCGCCACCAGGGTGGCCGTCGTAAACGAAAATCGTTGGTACCCCTGTGTCGGCATGCAAGGCAGTGGATACCCCGCCGATATCCCAGCGGTCGCTGGACGCCACCAAAGGGAGGAGCCCAATTGCAGCATGTTCAGCCGCATGCAGCGCCCCGGGGAACTCCGCTTCCACCAGCCCGGCTCCGTGCAGCGAACGGTTGTCCACCACGAACCACACGGCCTTGGTAAACAGGTCCCTTGCTCCCAAATCGAGGGGTTCCTCGCCGAGGATCTCATTGGAAATCAAGGCCTTGCGTTGGAAGGAGACCACTTGGGTAGTTACTTTGACGTCCCCAAAGTGCACGGTGATGTCGCCCCACTGGACGGAACGGGAAGTTTCAAGGACCTCGATCTGGGTTACGTCCCGTGCCGTGGTGTAGAAGTCGGGGTTGACCCGGCGCACCATCACGCAGTGGTCGGCTTCGTTGAGGTCCTCCACCAGGTAGCTCTCGCCTTGATGGACGTAGATGGCACCCGTGTGCGCCTGGTAATGGGTTTGCGGCGAGTCCATGGTTCCCAGGAGGGACCCGGTTTCAGCGTCAACGATGCTGACAGGACCGCCGCCGTCGGCCCGGAGGTTCACCATGCCTGCGGCACTCTCAGGGTGGGTCCAGAACCATCCGGCGGGCCTCTTTCGAAGGTACCCCTGCACTACCAAACGGTCCAGAAGCCCCTCGGCAGTCGGCCCAAACAGGTCAAGCTCGGCGGGTCCGATCGGCAATTCGGCTGCTGCCGCGCACAGGTGCGGGCCAAGGACGTACGGGTTGCCGGGATCGAAGACGGTGGCCTCAACCGACACGTCAAAGATGGCCTCGGGATGGTTCACCAGATACGTATCCAAGGGGTCATCGCTTGCCACGAAGGCGGCAATGGCGTCCTGCCCTGCCCGTCCTGCGCGGCCGATCTGTTGAAAGAGCGAAGCCCGCGTGCCGGGCCATCCAGCTACCAGCACGGCATCAAGGCCCGAGATATCGATGCCAAGTTCCAAGGCGGAAGTGCTGGAGACCCCCAGCAATTGCCCGGATCTCAACGCCTGCTCCAAAGCCCGCCGCTCCTCGGGCAGATACCCGGACCGGTACGCGGCCACGCGCCCGGGAAGACTGGGATCCACCTCGTCCAGCAGTCTCTTGGTGATGGATGCAATGGACTCCGCCCCGCGGCGGGACTTGATGAACGCGATGGTCCTGACGCGCGAGGAAACGAGGTTGGCCAGGATGTCCGCAGTCTCAGCTACGGCCGTCCTCCTCTGCTTGGCGCCGTTCTCGCCCTTGACGTCGGTGAGGGCCGGTTCCCAGAACGCCACCGTCGTGGAACCGTGGGGCGAGCAGTCTTCGGAAACTTCCCGGACGGGAGCGCCGATGAGCCGCCCAAAGGAAATCCCGGGGTCCGAGGCCGTGGCGGAAGCGGCAATGAACACCGGCTCGGGGAAGGAGGTCCCAGCCCCGTAGTAGGCGCAGATCCGGCGGAGTCGTCGCATCAGATTGGCCACGTGCGAGCCGAACACGCCGCGATAACTATGTGCTTCGTCTACAATCACGTAGCGCAGCCGCCGGAAGAACCTGGCCCACCATGTGTGGTTGGGAAGGATGCCGAAGTGCAGCATGTCCGGGTTGGCGAGGATGAAGTTGGCGTGGTCACGAATCCACCGTCGGGAGGAGACGTCAGTATCCCCGTCATAGGTTTCAGCCCGGACCGTGGGTAACTTCAGCGAGCGGATTGCTGCCAGCTGGTCTGCTGCCAAGGCCTTGGTAGGGGATAGGTAGAGCGTAACGGCGCCGTCGTCGTGGATCTTGCCGGGATCTGACAAGACCCGCAACTCGGAACGGTGTATCGCATCCAACGCCGGCAACTGGTAGGCGAGCGACTTTCCCGAAGCAGTTCCCGTGGCAATGACAACATGCTGTCCGGAATGAGCGAGGTCTGCCGCCTGGATCTGGTGTCGGTACGGTTCGTGGATGCCCAGGGAACCGTAGGCTGCCACAACGTCCGGATGGACCCAGCCGGGCCAGGGCTCATTGACCGCTTTCCGGGCGGGGATGGTGTGGACATGGCGCAGCTGCTCAGGGTCCGGCGTCCGGCCCAGCAAGGAGATCATTGAATTTGGTGCAGCCACCGAATCATTCTGTCACTGTGCGGGGACGCCAACAGCGGCACCCTGGGGGCGCCGCCGTCGGGCATTGCTTTTGGTTGGGAGGTTCTATGCTCCTGAGAGGTCCGATCCTTCGGTGCCGCTGGACATCATAAGGACGTGGCACACCACGTCCCATCCCAGATGGGAGTAGAGCTTTTGGCCGTCCAACGATGCCAGGAGCAGACCATTCTCCACATCGTGCGCGAAGGCTTGTGCCGCCAAGGCCTTCATGATGAAACTGCCCAAGCCGCGGCGTTGAAAATCGGGTTCGGTGACGATCTTGTCGAAGATGGCCGTGCCGTTGACCACATACACCCGGCCGCTGGCAGCCACCTGCTCGCCGGAATGGACCACCGCGTAATGGACACCGTTGGATTCCGAGGTAGCCAGCTCCAGATCGTCGTCAGGGAGCCACGGATCCTCGGCATCCTGAGTTTCCATGTCCACGATCATCATGGTCTGGGACGCGGAGGTCACCGTCAGTCCGCACTGTTCAGCGAGGTATTTGTACCGTTGGACATCGTTGGTGAGGATCGTCAGGACCCGGGTTGGAGCTTCTGCCGTCTTGTCAGCCAGGACGGCGAATTCTTCGTCTGACGGATCGTGGGCGAAATACTCCCAGTCACCGGTTTTGTCGGCGCGAAGTGCGGCAGGGAAGCGGCCCTCTTGGCGTAGTTCATAGCCGCGGCAGCCGGACCAGCCGGCTACCCAGACTTCCAAGAGGTGCGCAATGTCTTCAACCAAGGCGTCTGGACTCATGTAGAGAGAGTATGCCAGCGCACCATGAAGCAACAGAGCCACGTCAGCCCGGGGATGGTTGCTTATGGAATTGTGACTTCCCGACCACGGTCCCTCAGGCAAACCTGCCCGGAACCCTGCTTGGAATCCGGCATGGGAGGCGAGGATTTTACTGCACCAAGTACCCTTTAATAGTGGCTCTGAACCGAATTGTGCTCTTCTATGGCTTTACTCCGATCGCCGACCCCGACGCCGTGCGTCTGTGGCAGCGTGCCCTCTGCGAAAAGCTGGGTCTCACCGGCAGGATCCTGATCTCAAAGGACGGCATCAACGCCACGGTGGGCGGCGAGCTCAACAACATGAAGCAGTATGTGAAGACCACCCGTGAATACAAGGGCTTTCATGGCATCGACTTCAAGTGGTCAGAGGGGGGCGCTGCAGATTTCCCGCGCCTCAGCGTCAAAGTGCGCGATGAGATCGTGTCGTTCGGTGCGCCCGGTGAGCTGAAGGTGGACGCCAACGGCGTGGTGGGCGGCGGAAAGCACCTCCAACCGGAGGAACTGCACGCATTGGTGGATGCCAAGAAGTCCAGTGGCGAAGACGTGGTGTTCTTTGACGGCCGCAACGCGTTCGAAGCCCAAATCGGCAAGTTCAAGGACGCAATCGTCCCGGACGTGGACACCACCCACGATTTCATCAAGGAACTCGATTCGGGCAAGTACGACTCCCTCAAGGACAAGCCCGTTGTCACCTATTGCACGGGCGGTATCCGCTGCGAAGTGCTGTCCAGCCTGATGGTCAACAGGGGCTTCAAAGAGGTGTACCAGCTGGATGGCGGGATTGTCCGCTACGGCGAGACCTTCAAGGATCAAGGACTGTGGGAGGGCTCTCTGTACGTCTTCGATAAGCGCATGCATGTCGAGTTCAGCGAGGAAGCCAAAACCATTGGTGAATGCGTCCGCTGTGCGGCTCCCACCAACAAGTTTGAGAACTGCTCAAACCTCAGCTGCCGTACTTTGACCCTTTACTGCGCGGAATGTGCCTCCAGCCCGGAAACACTCCGCTGCCCCGGCGGCTGCGAAGCCGCCTGACGGCCGGTTCAGAGGCGGCTCACCCGGTACGCGAAGTTGGAGTCCGATCTGGACCCCACCGTGATGGAGAGTACTGCGTCCTTTTCCAACTGGACTACGCTCACGCGGGCATTGGCGCACCCCAAGGTCAGATCCACCAGCTTGGCCTCGCCCAACGCGACGCTGAAGGTAACGCGGCGTGTTCCGCGGCATGCCAGCGTCACCGCGTACGTTCCGCCAGGCAGCTGCACAGTCTGCTCAGACTTGGACTCGCCGGGGTTGAGGTAGCCGCTGCTTGAGTAGAAGGACTGTCCCTGGGACTCAGGCAAAGCCATTTTGGCCCACTCTTCCAGTGCCTCGCCGGTGACTGTATCCTCCAGCGCGGGGTCGGGCGGAAGAACAACATTGCCGGCAGTGGATGTAGGGCTGGCATCCGGCCTGCCATCCTCGTCAAAGGTGTATTCGCAAGCCGTCAGACTGCTGCTCAGCGCAATAAGGATCACGACGGCGGCCCTCACCGGCCGTTGCGGCATCACCGAGCGAGCTGCCTTGCTGCCCATGGACTGACTTTACGCCCGTACAGCCGCAAGCCAAAGGCCTGCCGGGGGCGGGCATCGGCCAGGTCCTAGGCAGCAGCAGCGACCACGTGGTAGGCGAAGATCAGCGGGGCATCGACGCTACTTGTAGAGATGTTCAAAGTACCGGAAACGGGCATTTTGATCTTCACCACGTCAAGGCTGCCGTTGCAAGCGGCGGCCGCGTCTGCGATCTTGGTGCCGCCAGAGGAAACCGCAAAATAGGCTTTGCCGCCACCATCACACGCCATGGTAAGCGTGTAGCTTCCGGCCGGAACGTTGGGAGATTCCTTGACCAAGGGGTCACGGTTGAGGATTTTGCCGGAGTCCTCCAGCACTACGCCACTCGCCGCGGGGAGGACCTTTTCCTTCCAGGCAGGAACGTCGGCATCTTCGATATTAACCGGTGCCTGGCAGCCGCAGACTCCCAGCAGCGCCGCAGTGGTGATGGCAACAAGGCCCGCGCGGCGCCTTGTGGAGGAGAAGTTGAGCATGAATCCAACGCTACCGGGTTCCTGCAGGGAGCTTTGTCCACCCCTGCCCATTCCGCTTGGCCAGGTTCCCGATTGTCCACATAGGACCCGATTGTCCACATAGGACAGGTTCAGCATCCCAGGGCACGGCACGCCGCCCCTACACTTGCAAGGTGACTGACACAGCTTCCTCCTTTACCTCCGGCAACACTGACGATGCTCCCCGCAGCGACCAACCCCAACTGCTGTCGGCGCTCGCCGCGGACCTTCGTGCACTCTCCTACACAGTGGATGGTGTGGCTGAACTTCTGGGGACCTCCGCCTCTGAAGCACTCGGCAGGGACCAGCTCATCCCTGCTCTGCTGGCCAGCGAGCGGCACATGGACTCTCAGGACCCGGCCCTCCGATCGTCGGCAGTTGTCGTTCGCCTGTGGTTGTTGGCCGTTCCGCAGTCTGTGGCGGACATCGATTCCGCTCTCCCCGGCATCCGCACTCATGGACTTGCGGAACTGGGGCTCGTCACAGTGGATTCAGGGGTGGTCAAGGCCAAAGTGGACCTGCGCCCTTACGGCTGGGACGCCAATGCAGACGGCAGTGGCGGCGCGGAACTCTGGGTTGCCAGCGACCTCGCAGCCCACCAACAGCCGGGAGTGTTGAGGCATGATCATGTCCTGGGGATCGGGCGCGCCTCCACCACGCTGGTGCAGACCACAGTCAGGAAGCACATCAAACGAGCGCTGGACGTGGGCACCGGCTGCGGTATCCAAACGTTCCACTTGCTCCATCACTGCGACCATGTGACGGCCACGGACATTTCCGAGAGGGCACTCGCTTTCACACGCTTTAATCTTCTGTTGAACGCTGCGGAACTGGAGCTGGACCCCGAAAACCTGGAGGGCAGGGTGAGCCTGCGGCATGGGTCGCTTCTGGAACCGGTGGCAGGGGAACAGTTCGGCCTGGTGGTGTCCAATCCGCCCTTCGTCATCACTCCGCGAACGGGTGGTGAATCCTCCTCCGACCAGTTCACCTACCGCGACGGCGGGCTTCCGGGGGACGACATCGTGGCTTCCCTTGTACAGTCCCTGGCGGAGGTCCTGGAGCCCGGCGGCATAGCGCAGATGCTGGGCAACTGGGAGATAACCTCTGGTTCGGACTGGAAGGACCGGCCCCAGGCATGGCTTAGGAACTCAGGTTTGGACGTCTGGTTTATTCAACGGGAACAGGTTGGCCCTGAGCAGTACGCGGAGACGTGGCTTCAGGATGCTTCCCAGAACCGCGAGGACGGGCAATACCAGGACGCGTACGCGGCATATTTGGATGATTTTTCTTCCAGGGACGTTGAGGGAATCGGCTTCGGCATGATCTGGTTGCGTCGCCCGGCGCAAGCGCTCGGGGCCGTCATCAACCGCTTCGAGGAAATCACGTACCCGATCGAACAACCCATCGGTCCCCATCTCGGCGCCGCCGTGGAACGGGCTGACTGGGCTGCTGCACATTCAGTTTCCTTGGCGCACTTGGTGGTTGCCGAGGATGTCACGGAGGAAAGGCACCAACGTCCAGGGGCTGCCCATCCGGGGGTCATCCTGCTCCGGCAAGGGGCAGGGCTTCGGCGGACCAACCTGCTGAGCACCGAACTCGCCGGTTTCGTCTCCGCATGCGACGGCCAATTGTCCGTCCGGCAGATCACTTCGGCCTTGGTATCGCTCCTGGGCGGGGGCGAGGGCTTCGATGAAGAGGCTTTCCGCGAAGGACTCTTCCGCGACGTCACCAACCTGGTGTTGGACGGATTCCTCCTTCCGGACCCGGAGCAGGTGGGCGAATGATCCGGACTACGGCGCGCTCATCAAGTGCCGGACCTCCGGGAAGTGACCCTGACTACACTGATGAAGTGACTGTGAACAACGAAACATCCCAAGCGTCAGGAGACGTTCCTCGACGGAAACGTGCCGAGAAGACGGTTGTGATCACCGATCCCAAGGCCATCCGTGCTTTGGCGCATGCCGCCCGGCTGGAGGTCATCTCTGAGCTGTACGCCACACAGGTCAGCCACACAGCCACCGAACTCGCTGCCAGGACAGGCCTGACGCCCAGTGCAATGAGCTACCACCTCAGGGCTCTCCAAAAGTGGGGCATCGTGGCTCCGGCGGAAAATGCGGGCGACGCCAGGGAACGCCGCTGGAAGGCAGCGGGAACAGACTTCACCATCTCCGGAGGCAGCGTCGCCAGTCCTGAGATAGCCGTCGTGGACCTTGAGCTGGATGCCTTCCGACGCAGGGCTTCTGCATTCGCCAGGGCCCGCGGCGAACGCCGGCAGCGGGGGGAAACCGGGGAAGAACCGGCAGCGGTTGTTCTCTCCAGCAACTTGTTGTATCTGACCAACCCGCAGCGCAGGGAACTTTTGGACAGAATCCGCGCGGTTCTGCGGGAGTACGAACTTGAGGATCCCACTCAGATACCCGAAGGTGCCGAACGTGTGGCAACCTTGTGGTCAATGATCCCGGACGACCGCTTAGCGCCCGGTCAGTAACAGCCCGCCGGACCATCGAATGTCCGTCCTTGTTCCGCACCAGAACGCAGGATTCTGCAAACTATGGTGAACTAGGCCAATATGGGCACCAGCCCAATTACACATTTTTTCTGTAGGAGCACCGTGCCCAGCAAGGCAAAAACCGGCAAGAAACTCGTGATCGTGGAGTCTCCCGCCAAGAGCAAGACCATCGCCAAGTATCTTGGCGAGGGCTTCATCGTCGAGGCTTCGATCGGCCATATCCGGGACCTCCCGCAGCCATCTGACCTCCCTGCCGAACTGAAGAAGACCTCGCTGGGCAAGTTCGCAGTAGACGTCGAAAACGACTTCAAGCCGTACTACGTTGTTTCCCCGGACAAGAAGAAAAAGGTTGCCGAGCTCAAGGCCCAGCTGAAAGACGCTGACGCGCTCTACCTCGCAACCGATGGGGACCGCGAAGGCGAAGCCATCGCGTGGCACCTCCTGGAGGTCCTCAAGCCCAAGGTTCCCGTCTATCGCATGACGTTCGGTGAAATCACCAAGGAAGCCATCCACCGCGCCATGGACAACCTCCGTGACGTCGACACCGCTTTGGTGGATGCCCAGGAGACGCGTCGTATTCTTGACCGCCTCTACGGCTACGAGATCTCCCCCGTGTTGTGGCGCAAGGTGGCCCGCGGGCTCTCGGCTGGCCGTGTGCAGTCCGTGGTGACCCGCATGGTGGTGGACCGCGAACGTGAACGCATGGCCTTCCGCGCAGCGTCCTACTGGGATCTGACGGGCCAGTTCGGTTCGGACTCGGGTTCGTTCAAGGCAAAGCTTGCCGCCGTGGATGGTTCCAAGGTAGCCAGCGGCCGGGACTTCAATGACAACGGGCAGCTGACGTCCTCCAACGTGGTGCACCTCAACCAGGAACTTGCCACCTCTTTGGCTGCCGGACTGGAAAAAGCTGATTTCCGTGTCCGCTCCGTAGATACCAAGCCCTACACCCGCCGCCCTGCCGCGCCGTTCACCACCTCCACCCTGCAGCAGGAAGCCGGCCGTAAGCTCCGCTTCTCCTCCAAGAGCACCATGCAGGTTGCCCAGCGCCTGTATGAAAACGGCTACATCACCTATATGCGTACGGACTCATCCGCCTTGAGCGATGAAGCACTCACCGCAGCCCGCCGCCAGGCTTCCGAGCTGTATGGTCCTGAGTACGTTCCCCAGAGCCCCCGCGTTTACGCGAACAAGGCTGCCAACGCACAGGAAGCTCACGAGGCCATTCGTCCCGCGGGTGACTCGTTCCGTACGCCGGCGCAGGTTGCCAAGCAGCTGAGCGGTGACGAGTTCCGCCTGTACGAGCTCATCTGGAAGCGCACCGTGGCCTCCCAGATGGCTGATGCCAAGGGTTCCACTGCCACCATCCGCCTCGGCGCAGTGGCCGCTGACGGCCGCGACGCCGAATTCTCGGCTTCCGGTACGGTCATCACCTTCCCGGGCTTCCTTGCAGCCTATGAAGAGGGCAAGGACGAGAGCCGCGGGGACGATGATTCCGACGAAGCCCGTCGCCTGCCGAACGTTTCCAAGGATGATTCCCTTACGGCTTCGGAGATCGTGGCTGTCGGCCACGAAACGTCCCCGCCTCCGCGTTACACGGAAGCATCGCTAACCGCTGAGTTGGAAAAGCGTGGCATCGGCCGCCCGTCCACCTACGCGTCCACCATTTCCACCATCCAGGACCGTGGCTACGTCCGTAAGCAGGGCTCCGCTTTGGTTCCCAGCTGGATCGCGTTCTCTGTGATCCGCTTGCTGGAACAGCACTTCACGGATTATGTGGACTACGAGTTCACCGCAGACATGGAAGGGGATCTGGATAAGATCGCCAACGGCCAGGCTGTGGGCGCTGCCTGGCTCAAGCACTTCTACTACGGTGAAGATGCAGACCCCGGCCTGCTGAGCATCGTCAACAACCTTGGCGAAATCGATGCGCGCGAGATCAATTCCGTGCCGATCGCCGAGGGCATCACGCTGCGTGTGGGCAAATTCGGCCCGTACTTGGAAAGCTCCATCCCCACCCTTGATGCGAAGACCGGCGAAGTGGTTGAGTCCGCGCGGGCCAACGTCCCCGAAGAACTCGCTCCGGACGAACTCACGGCCGACAAAGCCAAAGAGCTCATGGAGACGGCGGCCCCCGAGGAACGGGTTCTGGGAACGGACCCGCACACCGGCCACACCATCGTTGCCAAGAACGGCCGCTATGGCGCGTACGTCACTGAGATCATCCCGGAGATGACCGAGGAACAACTAGCCAACCAACCGGTGGAGTATTACAAGAACGGCAAGCCCAAGCCTCCCAAGAAGCCGGTGAAAGCCAAGCCGCGTACGGGTTCCCTGTTCAAGTCCATGACCGTGGATACGGTCACCTTGGATGAAGCGCTTGCCCTGATGAGCCTGCCCCGGGTCCTCGGTGAGGACGCGGACGGCAACCCCATCACGGTGCAGAATGGCAGATTCGGTCCGTACCTGAAGAAGGGCACGGACTCCCGCTCCATAGGTTCGGAAGAGGAGATCTTCACGATCACCCTGGAACAGGCCCTGGAGATCTACTCGCAGCCCAAGCAGCGTGGCGCCCGCGCGGCCGTCCCGCCGCTGGCTGAGTTTGGTCCGGACCCCGTGTCCGAGAAGAACATTGTGGTGAAGGAAGGCCGTTTCGGCCCTTACATCACTGACGGCGTCACCAACATCACCGTCCCGCGCTCAACCTCACTTGAGGAGTTGACTCGGGAACAAGCCGTTGAGCTGTTGGCGGAAAAGCGTGCCAAGGGACCGGTCAAGCGGACCACCACCCGCAAGGCGCCGGCCAAGAGGGCAACAGCCAAAAAGTAGCTTGAATGACGGCCGGGGCAGCACTCACGAATTGCGTCCCGGCCGGCATCGTGGTCGAGTAGAACCATGACTGAACAGACCGTTTCACCGGATAGTGAACCCTTGAACGACCTCGAGGCCAAGCTGGCCTCGGCCGAACAGCCGGACGCTAACCCGGTGGACGTCATCCTCGCTTTCCTGAACAACGAGGTTTACCTCGTCAGCTCGGAAGCTGTGGACGGCCCGGACTCATCGGTGGAGCCCTTGGTGCTCTCGAACGCCGACGGCCAGCCTGTTTTGGCCGTCTTCAGCCACCCGAGCCGCGTCGATGACCGCTTCCTCGAGGCAGCCCCGCACGTTCTGGGCACCATGGGCTCTGCCATCCTGGGCAACATCGGGGACGAACTGGGCATGGTCATCAACCCCGGGAGCGAATTCGGCTTCGAAATCGATCCCGAGGGCATTGCCAACATTCGCCGCGACTTCAAGCGCGCCGACGAAGCCGGGGAGCCCGCCGAATAGGGCCCGCCCAAGCTGTCGGGAACCAATCGACCGGCGAAACGTCTTGGCTAAGTTGCTTCGCAGGCTTCGAATCGGTGAATAATGGCAGAATGCGTCTTGGCGTTCTCGACATCGGGTCCAACACCGTCCACCTACTGCTGGTGGACGCTCACCCTGGCGCGCGTCCGGTAGCTTTCGCTTCCCACAAGCGCCCGCTTTCTCTGGTGCAGTACCTCGACGGTGACGGCAACATCAACGACGCCGGACAGCACGAGCTCATTGAATTCGTCCTGGAGGCCTGGGAGTTCGCGGCCAGGCATAAGGCCGAGGACCTCCTTGCGTTCTGTACCTCGGCCATTCGGGAAGCAACCAATGGCCCCGAGGTTCTGGCCCGGGTCAAGCACGAAACCACGGTGACCCTCCAGGAACTTACGGGCAGCGAAGAAGCCTCCATGACGTTCTTCGCCGTACGCCGTTGGTACGGATGGGGCGCAGGTCCCATTCTTGACCTGGACATCGGGGGCGGCTCGTTCGAAATGGCGTATGGAACGGACGAACTTCCTGAGCACGCCACGTCAGTTCCCCTTGGTGCCAGCCGTTTGACGCGGGACTGGCTCCACGACGATCCGCCTACTGCCAAGAGCGTCAAGGAACTGCGCCGGTATATCCGGTCCACGTTGAAGCCCGTGGTCCGGGACTTCCACGAGCTGGGCCGGGCCAACTTGGTGGCTGGCACGTCCAAAACGTTCCGGTCGTTGGCGCGCATCGCCGGTGCAGCCCCCAGCGGGGCAGGACCGTACGTTAAGCGCGAACTCCACGCAGCAGATCTGGGACTGTGGGCGCAACGGATTTCGGCCATGACAGTGGAGGACCGGTTGTACCTTCCCGGCGTTTCCGACGCCCGTGCCCGCCAATTACTGGCGGGAGCCTTGGTGGCTGAAGCGGCGCTGGAACTCTTCGAATTCCCCAAGATGGAAATTTGCCCCTGGGCCCTCCGCGAGGGCCTGATCCTGCGCCGCCTGGACCAGTTGGTCTTTGAGGAAGCATTGGACCCGGCGCCGCACGTGGGGAAGCGTAAGAAGGATAAGTCAAAGAAGAAGGCAGCAAAGGAAGCCGGCAAGGCTCCTGAAAAAGATGAAGAACCCCACCCGGGGTTCAAAGAATTCCCGGTCCCTGTCAACACACCGTCCCCAACACCGGTCCCAGCCCCTGTGGCAGGCGGGCTGGCCTCCTGAGATGAGCAACGACGTCGAACCTGAAGTGAATGCCCGCCAAATCCCCGTGGCGCTGTCCAGCGCGTCCGTGTATCCCCTGAGCGTCCATGACGCCTTCGCCGTGGCGCAGGATCTGGGCTACGAGGGCGTTGAGGTGATGGTCACCAACAATGCGGTGAGCCAGAACCCCGATGCCCTGATCCAGCTGAGCCACCGGTACCACCAGGAGATCGTCTCCATCCACGCGCCTACTTTGCTGTTGACGCAGCAGGTTTGGGGCACGGCGTGGAACAAGATCGAAAAGTCCTGCCAAATGGCCGCGGATGTCGGCTGCGACACCGTGGTGGTTCACCCGCCGTTCCGGTGGCAGTCCAATTACGCGGAGAACTTCGTAGAAGGCGTGCGTGAAATCGCTGCGAGGTACCGCGTTCGGATCGCCGTGGAGAACATGTACCCGTGGCGGGTCCGTGGGCGTGAGGCGGTGGCCTACCTACCGCACTGGGACCCGTTGGGCCAGGATTACGACGACGTCACGTGGGACTTCTCGCACGCTGCCACTGCCGGGGCCAACAGTTTGGAAGCCATCAAAGCGCTCGGGAACAAGCTCCGGCACGTCCATCTCACCGATGGCTCGGGTTCGGGCAAGGACGAGCATCTGGTGCCTGGCACTGGAACGCAACAATGCGCCGATGCCTTGCAGCACCTGGCCGCCACCGGTTTTGACGGCGTAGTAGTAGCGGAGATTTCCACCCGCAAGGCCAAGGTTGCGGGGGAACGTGAGGAAATGCTGGCTGAAACGTTGCGTTTCGCCCGGCAGCACCTCAGCGTGCCGTCGCTGCGCAGCGTAGACAAGTAGCCGGCGTCGAAGCGCTTGTTCGCCTGTCCCGCCGTTAATTGGTGTGCCAGGCGAACAAGCGTGGGTTTTGTGCCGCCCGCGCTCGTTAAAGCCGCCCGCGCTCGTTAAAAGCGAAAGCACCGGCGGCCGAATCGGGAAATGGGGGAAAACCCGCCCGGCCACCGGTGCTGCTGGCGGACATCCCCATGCCCGCCTTCATCACTCGCACCCTCAATGAGGTAACTACTAAGTTACGGACCAAGCATGAGTGCTGCCTGCAATAACCTTGGGAGCAAGCTGGGAATCCGGCATTCGTTAGACCCCGTCCACGGCCAACTGCAATGATGGAGCCATGAGCAACCGAATCGCATTCCTTGGCTGTGGATCCATGAACGAGGCAATTCTGGGAGGCCTTGTCGCCGCCGGGACGGACCCTTCGGACATCGTCGCTACCGTGCGCCGTGCAGAACGCGCCGATGAATTGGCCCAGCGCCACGGGGTCATGGCCATTGCAGGCGAGGAAGAGCCGGACAACAACAAGCTGGCCACCAAGGGCTCGGGCATGGTCATCTTGGGCGTCAAGCCGGTGGGCATCCTTGACCTGGCCCGGGAGATCGGCCCCGCGCTGGCGAAGGACACGATCGTTGTCAGCGTCGCGGCTGCCGTCTCCATCGAACAGCTTGAAGCGGCATTGCCGGATGGGCAGCCGGTGATCCGCACCATGCCCAACACCCCCGCACGGCTGGGTCGTGGGGTCATCTCCGTCTCCCCAGGTACCCATTGCACATCTGAGCAGCTCGAAAGGGCCAAGACGGCGTTCGCCGGGGCGGGAACAGTGGTGGAGATTCCTGAAGAGCAAGTGGATGCGCTCTCTGCTATCAGCGGCTCCGGGCCGGCCTACGCTTTCTACCTGGCCGAGGCCATGGCTGCTGCCGGCGTGGAACTTGGCCTGGACCAGGAACTGTCCGTGATGCTCGCCCGTGAAACGGTGGCAGGCGCGGGTTTCATGTTGGCTGAGCCGGGAGCGGACCCCACACAGCTGAGGGTCGCCGTCACCAGCCCCAACGGCACCACCGAGCGCGCCATTGCGGCCTTCGACGACGGCGGCATCCCCAAGATCATCGCTGACGGTGCACGCGCGGCAGCGGCCCGTGCAGCTGAAATCACCAAGCAGCTCGGCTGATTTTTTGTACAGATAACGCCCCTAAAAGAGCGTCTAAAGGGCGTTAGCTGTACAAAAACTCCAGCTGGATTATGGCCGTGCTGCGAAGCGCTCCAGCAAGTCCACGTGTCCGGACACGATCAACATGTCGTGGCCGGACACCTTGGTTTCCGGGCGGGCGTAGGTGAAGTCCTCGCCCGGGGTTTTTACACCTACGATCGTCACGCCGTACTTCGAGCGGACTTTGGATTCTTCCAAGGTGAAGCCCACGGTCTCCTTGGGCGGGTACATCTTGACGATTGCGTAGTCGTCGTCAAACTCGATGAAGTCCAGCATGCGGCCGGACACCAGGTGTGCTGCACGGACACCGGCGTCGGCCTCCGGGTAGATCACGTGGTTGGCGCCGATCCGGGTGAGGATCTTGCCGTGCGAGGGCGTGATGGCCTTGACCCACAGGTGTTGAATGCCCAGGTCCACCAAGTTCACGGTGATGAGCACCGAGGACTCGATGGACGTACCAACACCCACCACCGCCGAACTGAATTCCTGGGCGCCCAACTGGCGCAGCGCATCGATGTTGGTGGCGTCGGCTTCCACCACGTGAGTGAGGACAGGGGCCCACTTCTGGACGAGGGTGCGGTCACGCTCAATAGCCAGGACTTCACGGCCCTGCTTGACCAGTTGCTCTGCGGTGGCGGAGCCGAAACGGCCGAGGCCAATGACCAGCACTGGTGAGTTGTGGGCGGGGCGGTTTGCTGCCCCTGTGCTACTAGCCAATGATTGGCCTCTCTTCCGGGTAGTGGTACAGCTGGCTGCGTTGGCGAAGGGCCAACCCGGCCGCCAGGGTTACGGTGCCTACGCGTCCTGCGAACATGAGGGCGGTCAGGACATAAACGCCCGACGGCGGCAGCTCGGCACTGAGGTTAGTGCTCAGTCCCACGGTGGCGAAGGCGGAAATGGATTCGAAGAGCACCCTGTCCAGGGAGGCGCCGCTGATGGAGAGCAACAGGAAAGCGGCAACTGAGACCAGGGTGGCTCCGGCCACGATTACGGAGATCGCGACGCGCATGGTTCCTTGGGGAATGGTGCGTCCGTAGACCTTGACGTCGGCGTCGCCGCGCGCTTCAGCCATGATGGCCAGGAACATCACCGCGATGGTTGTCACCTTGATGCCGCCTGCGGTGGACGCGGATCCGCCACCGGCAAACATGAGGGCATCGGTGAGGAGCATGGTGGTGGACTCCATGTGGTTTTGATCCACCAGGTTGAAGCCGCCGGAACGGGTCATCACGGAGGCGAACAAGGAATGGATCACTTTGTCGCCCATGCTCATATGGCCGATGGTCCGTACGTTGTCCCACTCCATCAACGCCCACAGGACCGTGCCTGCCGCGAGCAGGATGAAGGAGACCTGGATGGTGAGCTTGGTGTGGAGGTTCCACTTCTTCCAGTTGAGCCCGTTCTGCTGCAGCACCATCACCACAGGGAAGCCAAGGCTGCCGAGGAAGACGCCCAGCATCAGCGGAATGAGGATCCAGAGATCTGTCTCGTAAGGGACGATGCCATCGGAGTGCGGCGTGAATCCAGCGTTGTTGAACGCGGAAATCGAGTAAAAAACGCCGTGCCACACCGATTGCCAGAAGCTCTCGCCAAGCACCATGAAACGGGGGATCAGCACGATGGCCAGAACGGCCTCAATCACCACTGACGTTACGATGACGATCCGGAGCAGGGTACCCACCTCGCCGAGCCTGCCCGCGTTGTTCATGGCTTCCTGGGCGATGAGCTTGCCGCGCACGCCCAGCCGTTTGCTGACCATGAGGGCAAGCAGTGAGGCCAGCGTCAGGGTGCCGAGGCCACCGACGAAGATGCCGATCAGGATGACCAGCTGACCGAAGAAGGTCCAGTGAGTGGCGGTTGAAACTACAGTGAGCCCGGTGACGCAGACAGCGGAAACCGCCGTGAACATGGACTGGTGCAGAGGCGTGACCGTGCCGGCCGCTGAAGCGGCGGGCAAGGACAACAACCCGGTGAAAACCAGGATCACCACGGCAAAGACGGTCAACGCCAAACGCGCGGGCGAGGTGTTGGCAATGTTGTCGACGAAGTCGCGCACGCGCGTGAAGATCCAGAGACCTTCCCGCTCCTGCTGGTTGGGTTGCCAGTTGGTCGGGCTCGTGGACCGCGACTGGCTTTGAGACATGGCGCTCTTCCTCGGTTGAACAAGCTTTCCTGAGTAGTAAACCACTATTCCCGCGGCGTAACCGGGCGGAAGGGTACTCCGGGCTCAGGTAGCCTGTTCTGGATGAACTCAAGGCTTGGAACAACAGCTTCCAGCATTACGCGCTCCGCACTGCCAACGACGGTGGTGTGGGATGCAGCCATGACTGCCTACAACTTTGGTCCGGGTCATCCCATGGCGCCGCAGCGGCTTGAGCTGACAGCGCGGCTCGCCGAATCACTGGGCCTGTTCAACCACAACCATGTGGCCGTTCAGGCACCCAAGGTGGCCACCGACGTCGAACTTTTTTCTGTCCATAGCCGCGAATATGTGGAGGCTGTACGCCGGGTCAGTGCTGATCCCCTCGCTCCTGAGGAGGATCGCGGACTGGGAACGGAGGACGATCCCGCGTTCGCCGGCATGCACGAGGCCAGTGCCCGCCTCGCGGGCGGTTCACTGGTAGCGGCTGAGGCCATCCTTAGCGGCCAGGCCGTGCGCGCTGTGAACTTCAGCGGCGGAATGCACCACGCAGCGCGCGAGCGGGCCAGTGGCTTTTGTGTTTACAACGACGTCGCGCTGGCCATCCAACGGCTGCTCGACGGCGGCGTGCAGCGGGTGGTGAGCATCGACGTCGACGCCCACCACGGCGACGGCACGCAGAGCATTTTCTGGAACGACCCCCGCGTGATGACCATCAGCCTGCACGAAACCGGGCTCACCCTTTTCCCCGGGACCGGCTTTGCCAATGAAACCGGAGGCCCAAATGCCCCTGGGACAGCGGTCAACGTGGCACTTCCCGCCTTCACCGGCGACGCTGCCTGGCTCCGGGCTTTCCATGCGGTGGTGCCCCAGCTTGTTGGGGCGTTCCAACCAGAAGTCATCGTCAGCCAGCACGGCTGCGATTCCCACCGGGACGACCCCCTGACGCACCTCAACCTCAGCGTTGATGGGCAGCGTGAGGCGGCCTCCGCCGTCGCCGGACTTGCCGCCCGCTATTGCGACAACCGCTGGATCGCTACCGGCGGGGGCGGCTACGACGTCACCGGTGTTGTGCCCCGATCCTGGAGCCATCTGATCGGCATGGTGACCCAACGGCCGGTGCCGCTGAAAACACCCGTGCCGGAAGCGTGGCGGAATTACGTGAAGGAAACGTACGGCGTGTGGGCTCCGGAGTCGATGGGCGATGACGTGGACGTCTGGTGGCGCTCCTGGGAAGTTGGGTACGATCCCGCGGATGAGGTTGACCGGACCGTTATTGCCACGCGCAAGGAGATCTTCCCCCTCTACGGCCTGGATCCCTGGTTCGACTGAGCGGTGCCGGTCTGGCTAGGGCCTGTAGCGCCCCGAAACAGGGATGCCAATTGGCGTATATGTCGCTAGGGTGTAAGGCATGGTGACTGACGACGTATTTGCCGTCATAGCTGAGGCAACCAGGCGCGACATCCTGGTCTCCCTCCGCTCTGGGGATAAAGCTGTAGGCGAATTGGTGGAAGAACTGGCTGCGAGCCAGCCCACCATTTCCAAGCATTTGAAAGTGCTCCGTGAGGCAGATCTCGTCAGCATGCGCGCGCAGGGCCAGAAGCGTTTCTATGCCCTGAATCCCAAGCCGCTGGCCGGCGTCGCCAGCTGGCTGGAAACGTTCGACGTCGGCACCCCGGCGCCCGCCGTCGTCGCACCTTCGGAGGTGCCGGCCGCAGCTGTGCCGGCCGCAGCAGTGCCGGCCGTAGCGGTGCCGGCCTCTGAGCCTTCCGCCGAGCCGGCAGCCGCTGAGCCTTCAGCCGTTGGTGCCCCCGCTCCGGAGGTCCCGCCTACCCGAGCGGACGCCGTAGGCCAAGCTGTCAAGGTTCACGCGAGCGGAACGCCGGTCACGTTGGATCCGTCCTCGGACGATACTGTGCCCCAACAGATCGGCCGAACCGTTGGCCGCGCTGCCACTAAGGCCGCTGATCTTTTGGCGAATCTTCCGAACCTGCCCAACCTTCCCAAGTTCGGCCGTAAGCGATAGTTGAACCCGACTTAACGTGATACTTATCACATTGTGAGTTTTTGTTAATCTAATGTTTCCTTGAGTTTTCAACGATTTTCTACAGTTGTGTTAACTCCGCGATCCGGGTCACATTGCCTCCGGGTGGAGATCCCACCTCCCTCGGTGCAACCATGAGCGGGACTGATCGTCTCGCCGCTGGCCGGCCCACTGAGGATAGGAAGACGCATGGATTCAAGGCTCGAAGCTGTCCGCGACACTGTGTTGGCGCGGAACCCGGGGGAGAAGGAATTCCACCAGGCCGTCACTGAGGTCTTTGAAAGCCTCGGCCCTGTGCACGATCGTCACCCTGAGTTCCTTGAAGGTGCCGTTCTGGAACGCCTGTGCGAACCGGAGCGCCAGATCATCTTCCGTGTGCCCTGGACCGATGATGCCGGCCGCGTCCACGTAAACCGCGGGTTCCGTGTGGAGTTCAACTCCGCCCTCGGCCCGTACAAGGGTGGGCTCCGGTTCCATCCCTCGGTGTACCTGGGAATTGTGAAGTTCCTCGGCTTCGAGCAGATTTTCAAGAACGCGCTCACCGGCATGCCCATCGGCGGTGGCAAGGGTGGCTCGGACTTCGATCCCCGCGGGCGTTCCGACGCTGAGATCATGCGGTTCTGCCAGTCCTTCATGACCGAGCTGTACCGTCACATCGGCGAGTACACCGACGTCCCGGCCGGCGATATCGGTGTGGGTGGGCGCGAAATCGGCTACCTCTTCGGCCAGTACAAGCGCATCACCAACCGCTATGAATCCGGCGTCCTCACGGGCAAAGGCATCTCATGGGGCGGTTCCCTGGTGCGTCCCGAAGCCACCGGCTACGGTACGGTGATTTTCGCCCAGGAGATGCTCAAAACCCGTGGACAGTCCTTCGACGGACAGCGCGTTGTGGTGTCTGGCTCGGGCAATGTGGCCATCCATGCAATCGCCAAGGCGCAATCCCTTGGTGCCAATGTGGTGGCGTGTTCGGACTCCGCTGGCTACATCGTGGACGAAGCCGGGATCGACGTCGCGCTTCTAAGCCAGATCAAGGAAGTGGAGCGTGGTCGCCTCACGGACTACGCCGCACGCCGGCCGGGCGCCAGTCATGTTGCCGGTGGTTCTGTGTGGGACGTGAACGGCACCGTGGCCTTGCCCTGCGCAACGCAGAACGAACTCGACGGCGACGCTGCGGCCAAGTTGGTGAGCAACGGACTGATCGCCGTGGCTGAGGGTGCCAACATGCCGTCCACACGTTCTGCCGTCTCCGTGTTCCAGGACGCCGGGATCCTGTTCGGTCCGGGCAAGGCAGCCAATGCCGGTGGTGTGGCTACATCTGCCTTGGAAATGCAGCAGAATGCCAGCCGTGACTCCTGGTCCTTTGAGCACACGGAGCAGCGGCTCACGGAGATCATGGTGGGCATCCATGATCGCTGCGCCCAAACCGCGGACGAATACGGTGCGCCCGGAAACTATGTGGTGGGCGCCAACATCGGTGGCTTCGTCAAGGTAGCCGACGCGATGCTCGCCCAAGGTCTGATCTAACACTTTTACCCAACTGGGTAGCAGCAGAGCGCGTCTTGAGCCCCCCTCAAAACGCGCTCTGCTGCTACTTACATGGGTGACGGTCAGCGCTGGAGTAGCCGCACGTGGTCCGGGTTCAGGTCCGCCACCTTGCTGACGCCCAGCAGCGCCATGGTGCGGGTCATGTCCTTCTCCAGGATCTGGATGGTGCGGTCCACGCCCTCACGTCCACCGGCCATCAGGCCGTAGAGGTAGGCGCGGCCGATCAGTGCGAAGTCGGCGCCCAGTGCCAGGGCTGCCACAATGTCTGCTCCGCTCATGATGCCCGTATCCAGCATGACCGCGGCCTTGCTGTTGTCCGCCTTCAGGGCTGCGGTAACGTCCGGGAGCAGGTGGAACGGAATGGGGGCGCGGTCCAGTTGGCGTCCGCCGTGGTTGGACAGGATGATGCCGTCGGCACCGTGATCCACAACCTTGCGGGCGTCCTCCACGGTCTGAATGCCCTTGACCACCAGCTTGCCCTTCCACGTTTCGCGGAGCCAGTCCAGGTCCTCGTAGGTCAGGGTGGGGTCGAACATGGAGTTGATGAGGTCAGCAACGGTGCCCGTGTACCGGGAGAGCGAGGCGAATGTCAGTGGCTCGTGGGTGAGGAAGTTGAACCACCAGGCCGGGCGGTACGAGGCGTCCAGCACGGTCTTGATGGTCAGTGCCGGCGGGATGGTCATGCCGTTGCGGACATCGCGGAGACGGGCGCCGGCAACGGCGGTGTCCGCGGTGACCATGAGGGTGTCATTGCCGGCCTTGGCGGCGCGCTCGATCAGTTCCAGGGAACGGGCGCGGTCCGTCCACAGGTACAACTGGAACCAGTTCCGGCCGTTGGGGGCAGCGGTGGCCACGTCTTCAATGGACGCCGTGCCCATGGTGGACAGGGTGTATGGAATTCCGGCGGCTTCTGCTGCCTGGGAGCCTGCATATTCGCCTTCGGACTGCATCATGCGCGTGAACCCCGTGGGTGCGATGCCGAACGGAAGGCGTGATTCTTTGCCCAGGATGTCCGTACGGAGATCAATCTTCGAGACGTCGCGGAGGATGCCGGGCCGGAACTCTATGTCCTGGAACGCCTGGCGTGCACGGCGGAGAGTGATTTCTTCTTCGGCAGCACCGTCGGTGTAATCGAAAGGCGCTTGCGGTGTCCGGCGCTTGGCGATCTCGCGCAGTTCCCAGATGGTGCTGGCACGCTTCAGGCGGGCGGTCTTGCTGAACTCGGGCTTCTTGAACTGCATCAACGGCGCCAGATCGGAGACCTTGGGAACGCGGCGCTTCAGTGCCGGTGGAAGCGCGACGGCGGGTCGCGGCTGTGCGGGACGGGTCACGGTTTCGTCGCTACCGGCATTGGCTGGCGCAGCCGTGATCTTGGGGTCGAGGGTGTCGGTCATGCGGTTCTCCCTTGAATTCTGTGGTCCTACCACTGTGGTCTAACCACACTGTAATCCATGTGGTTGGACCACATCAACTAGTATTCCGGTATGCGTACCCACGAGTTGGTCCTGCAATGGATCGAGAAGCAGCTGTCTGACGGAGACCTCGCCCTGGGGGGACGGCTGCCGGGTGAGCGCGCCATGGCCGAACAACTGCAGGTTTCCCGGACCTCGGTGCGAGAAGCTGTCAGGATCCTTGAGGCAATGGGCGTGGTCCGTGCCGGTGTGGGGTCGGGTAAGGACGCCGGCACGGTGGTGATCGCCGAGCCGGGGTCGGCTCTGGGGTCCACGCTAAGGCTTCATGTTGCTACGCGCCATCTCCCGGTAGCGGACATTGTGGAGACCCGCGTCCTGCTTGAATCCTGGGCTGCGGAACGGGCTAAGGTGGGCGTGCCGGAGCTGGAGGAAGCTGCGGCGCTCCTGGATCAGATGGATACGGCGCCTGACATCGACACTTTTCTGGCCCTTGATGCCCGGTTCCATGTGGCCTTGGCTCAGGCCGCGGGAAACTCGGTGGTCAGTGCGATGATGGCCTCGCTCCGGGGTGCGATTGAGAACTATGCAAGTGAGCTCACGGGACACCTCCCGGACTGGGACACAACCTGCGCAAGGCTTCGCTCCGAACACCGTGCCATCCTCGCCGCCGTGAACATTCACGACGGCGGCAAGGCGGCTGAGCTTGTTGCGGCGCACATCCAGGGCTTCTACAAAGAGGCGGGAGTGGGCTCCAACCCATCGCCGAAGTAGAGTGCCCCGCGTTGTTTTAGGGGGCGGGCGTAAGGGCGGGGGCGGCCGTGCTCTTGCGGATCTCCACCCGGGGTGAGAACTCATCCTGCGCCTGGGTGGCAGTTTCGCCCGCCTGTTGTATCTGTTCGCGCATCCTTCGCCAGGCCAGGCTTCCGAGCTCGTTGATGGGCACAGCTGCCGTGGTCAACGGGGGTGTGGTGTATTTGGCGAACGGGATGTCATCGAAGCCGGTCACGGAAATGTCCTCCGGCACGCGCACTCCGCGCTCGTGCAGGCCACTGAGTAGCCCCATGGCCACCAGGTCGTTGAAGGCCAGGATTCCGGTGGCGCCGCTGGCGATGATGGCCTCGGTGGATTCGTGGCCGGAGTCGAAGTTGGAGCCACCATAGAGCATCTGCAGCTCGATTTCCGGGTGTTCTGTCCGGAATTGGTCCAGGCCAACAAGGCGTTGGCGGTTGGATGCGCTGTGCTCCGGGCCGGAGAGGAACACCAGGCGGCGGTGCCCGAGTGATACCAGGTGGTGGGCCAGTTCCTGGATGCCTTGCCCGTAGTCCACGCTCAGGCTCGGCGTGTTGGTGGCAATGGTGGTGCGGTTGATCAGCACCAGCGGGTGCAGGGTAGGCGCCAGCTCCTCCAGTTCGGCATCGCTCATGCGGGGAGCGCAGAGCACCACGCCATCGCAGCGGCGTCGGGCCTCGCCCGCAAGGATGGCTTCTTCGCTGGTAACTTCCGAGGAATCAGCAATGAGGACGCGGTACCCGTCCTGGGCCGCGGCGATGCTGAGTCCACGGAGGATTGCCTGGAACGTGGGGTTGGCCAGGTCCGGAACTACGATCCCAATGGTGTCTGTCTTTCCGAGGGCCAGGCTGCGCCCCACCGGATTGGGCTGGTACTTCAATTCAACAGCGGCGGCCCTAACCCGTGCGGCAATGCCGGGGTCCACGGCGGCGTTACCGTTCATGACGCGTGACACGGTGGCGTGCGAGACGCCCGCCTTCTCTGCGACATCGGCAATGCCAACGCGCCTGTTGGTGTTCCTGCGTGCCATGTGGCCCCTTCCCATTGGTCGCCTCCCGCATGCTCCGTCGTTGGAGCAGTGGTTGACGTGACCACCAGAGTCTTGATACAAAGCTTATAACGCTCTGAGAAAACGCTTTCTCATGATTCTTCCCATACGAAGCCGGGCCGTCAAGCGGTTCACTCCTGCCTTTTGAAAGGGGCATTCAATATGGTCAACGTCGACTCAGCCGAGACCCAGACCGCATCTGCCGCACCCGCAGCCCAGACTGAAGGCCCCCACCGAACCCGGATAGCGCTCATTGGGACCGGCGGCCGCTCAGAGATGTACATCCGGGCCATCTACGGACAGCACTCGGACGTCGCTGAACTTATTGCGCTTTCCGACGTCAACCAAGGCCGGGTGGACTTCTACCAGGACCTCATCAAGGAACTGGGCGGAACGGAGCCGGTGGCATCCTTCGAACCTGGCCAACTCACCAGCTTCATCCGGGCAAACGGCATTGAGCGGGTGATCGTCACTACGCCCGACTACACCCACGCGGACTACATCGTGGAGGCACTTGAGGCGGGTGCCGACGTCGTGGTGGAAAAGCCGCTCACCATCGACGTTGAGGGCTGCCGCCGGATCACCGACGCAGTGGCCAAGACGGGCCGCAACGTGGTGGTCACGTTCAACTACCGCTACTCGCCGCGCAACAGTGCGTTGAAGGAAGTTATCCAGAACGGCGTGATCGGTAAGGTTACGTCCGTCGACTTCAGCTGGGTGCTGGATACCGTTCACGGCGCTGACTACTTCCGCCGCTGGCACCGCGAGAAGAAGAACTCCGGCGGCCTGCTCATCCACAAGGCTTCGCACCACTTCGACCTGGTCAACTGGTGGATCAACGATGTTCCGGAGCGCGTCTTTGCCTCCGGTGGCCTGCGCTTCTACGGCGACAAGAATGCAGCCGAACGTGGCCTGGGAGCCCGTCCGGAGCGCGGCACCGTTGATGGCCTTGAGCACGATCCCTTCCGCCTGGACATGCGCGACGACGAGCGCCTGAAGGCCCTGTACTACGACAACGAAAAGTTTGACGGCTACATCCGTGACCAGGACGTCTTCACCGAGGGCATCACCATCGAGGACAACCTCGCCCTGGTGGTTGACTACCAGGGCGGCCCGACGCTGAGCTACTCCCTGAACGCCCACAGCCCGTGGGAAGGTTACCGCGTCACCGTCAACGGCACCGAAGGCCGGGCTGAGCTCGAAGTGGTGGAACGTGCCGCCGTCGAATCCAGCACCGATAAAAAGACCGTCGTGGACCCCAGCGCCACTCCCATCGAGGAAGAGGACGCCGTACGCCGCATCGGTGAACGCCTGGTAGTCCAGCGCCACTGGGAAGCAGCCTACGAAGTCCCCATTATCAACGGCGAAGGTGGCCATGGTGGCGGCGACAACCTGCTGCTCTCGGACCTCTTCAACGGTCCCGGCATTGACCCGCTGGGCCGCCCGTCCGGCTACATCGATGGGCTCCGGTCCGTGTCGGTGGGCATCGCCGGCAACAAGTCCCTGGACACCGACCTTCCCGTCCGCATCAGCGAACTTGGCCTCGGCGCCGACCTCAGCCGCGGCCAGGACTGACCAGCCAACAGAAACCAGGAAACGCACATGAGCAGGATTTTTGTCACCGGCGGTTCCGGCCGGTTGGGCCGCAGCGTGGTGGCCGGACTGGCCCAGGCCGGCCACACCGTGATTTCGGTTGACCGGGATGCCATTCCGGCAGAGCACTTGCCGCCCGGAGCCGAGCAATACACCGCAGATCTGCTGGCGCCGGGGGAGGCGGAGCGGCTCATCCGCGAAACAGCGCCCGACGCCGTCATCCACCTCGCTGCTATTGCGGTACCTTTCAGCGCGCCTGAGGATGTCATTTTCAGCACGAACACCCGGCTCGCCTTTGCGGTTGTCAGTGCGGCCACTGACGCCGGTGTCCCGAAGATCGTGACGGCGTCCAGCCCCACCGCCCTGGGCTACGGTTCACCGGCCGGGTGGCTGCCGCCGTCGTTCCCCTTGGACGAGCAGACGCCGCCCAAGCCGTGGAACGCCTATGCGCTGTCCAAACTGATCGCCGAGCAAACCGTGCAGATGTTCGCGGCCGCGCAGGGCGAGAAGATCCGTTATGCGGCATTCCGCCCGTGCTACGTCATCTCGCCGGAGGAATGGGAAGGTGCGCTGACGCAGCAGGGACACACTGTCCGCGAGCGCCTGGATGATCCTGCGCTGTCCGCTCCGGCCCAGTTCAACTATGTTGACGCCCGGGACGTAGCCGATTTCCTGGATGTGCTCCTGGACAAGATGGACTCGATCCCCAACGGCGAGGTGTTCTTCGTTGGCGCGAAGGATGCCTTGGCCACGGCTCCGCTGGCAGAGCTCTTCCCGCGGTTTTTGCCGGGTAGCGGTCCCATCACCGGGCATCTTTCCGGCACCAGTCCGGCGTTTTCCATTAGTAAGGCCCGGGAATTGCTGGGGTGGGAGCCCAAGCGCTCGTGGCGCAGCGAACTCACGCCTCCCTACCAAGGCGCCGACACCGCGTCTGACCAAGAGAACCAACAAGCAGCACTCAATGACGAGAATCCCGCGCGCCTGGTGGCAGCGGGAGCAACAAAGGAGACCCCATGAACTTCGACGGCGTACTGTTCTTCCCCGTCACCCCCTTCGCCGAGGACGGCAGCGTGGACGTTGCCCTGTTGAAGGAGCACATCACTTCCCGGCTTCCGTTCGGCCCGGGCGGCGTGTTCCCTGCTTGCGGCACCGGTGAATTCCATGCGCTCTCCCTGGATGAGATCCGCACGGTGGTGACCGCCGCCGTCGAGGCCGTTGCGGGAGCGGTGCCGGTGGTTTCCGGTGCGGGTGGTCCGCTGGGTCACGCGATCGCTGCAGCCAAGGTTGCTGAGGAAGCCGGTGCGGACGCCCTTCTGGTGCTCCCGCCGTATCTGGTGACCGGGCCTACCGATGGCGTGGTGGCTTACGTCGAAGCCATCGCGGCCGCGAGTAGCCTGCCGGTGATCGTGTACCACCGTGGGACTGCCAAGTTTACCGCCGAGGCCATCACCCGCCTGACGGCCAACCCCAAGGTTGTTGGATTTAAGGACGGGATCGGCGATGTGGGCCTGGCCCAGGAAATCGTGTCGGCCATCAACGCCAGCGGTCGCACCGACTTCGCACTCTTCAACGGCCTCCTCACGGCGGAACTGACCCAGGGCGCCTACCGCGGCCTCGGCATCCCGCTGTATTCCTCGGCTGCTTTCGCCATGGCCCCCGAAATCGCCAAGGCGTACTACGACGCCTATGTGTCCGGTGACGAGGAGCGCCGCCACGCGCTCCTTGAAGGTTTCTACGCGCCGCTGGTCCGGCTCCGCGACCAGACTCCGGGCTTCGGCGTCTCATTGATCAAGGCTGGCTTGCGCCTCGCCGGGCTTCCTGTTGGTTCGGTCCGCCCGCCGCTGGTGGATCCCAACGAGGAACAGCTCTTGGAGCTCAAGTCCATCCTGGCCAAGGGCCACGAGTTGGCCGGCCGCTGATGCCCGCCCGCATCACGGGCCTCTCCACCCGGCTGATCACGGTCCCGCTGCTGCGCAGCTGGGGCGTGGAGGCGCCGGAGAACCATGTGATTGTCACCGAGCTGACCACGGACGACGGCGGCGCGGGCCGCGGCTTCTCGTGGACACCCACCATTGGTCCCCATGCGGTGAAGGCCCTGCTGGATCACGACATCGCCCCGTTCATCCTGGGGTTGGAAGCGAATCCGGAGATCGTGTGGGACCAGCTCTGGAAGAGGCTTCACGAGGCTGGCGGGGGAGGACTGACCACCATCGCGATGGCCGGCGTGGACCTGGCGCTGTGGGACCTGAAGGCGCGGCAGGCCGGGACATCCGTCACGGGGCTTTTGGGCCAGCGCCAGGAATCCGTGGAGGTGTACGGCTCCGGAGTGAACCTGCATTACACCTTGGAGCAGCTGGTGGAGCAGGCGCAGCGCTGGGTTGCTGCGGGACACAACGCGGTGAAGATCAAAGTGGGCAAGCCCGAGCTTCGGGAAGACGCCGAGCGCGTTGCTGCCGTCCGCCAGGTGATCGGCCCGGACCGGCTGCTCATGATCGACGCCAACCAGCGCTGGGACCTGGCCCACACGTTCCGTGCATTGGATATCTTGGGGGAGTACGGACTGGAGTGGTTGGAGGAGCCGATCCGTGCCGATGACCTGTGGGCCTACCGCCGCCTGCGCAAGCACTCCCCGGTGCCCATTGCCCTGGGCGAGAACGTCCACACCATCTACCGCTTCCGCGACTTCATCGAGGCCGAAGCGGTGGACATCATCCAGCCCAACATCGTCCGGGTGGGTGGTATTACTCCCTTCCGGAGAATTGTTGAACTGGCACGGGCCAACAGCATCCGGGTTGCTCCGCACCTTCTTCCGGAACTCTCCGGACAGTTGGCCCTCACCCTGGCTGAGGCCGTGAGCGTTGAAGACGTGGAGGATGCCTCGTTCCAGCAGCTGGGCATCCTGGCAGGACCTTCTCCGATCCGGATCCACAACAGCCGGCTCACCTCGTCCGGCCTTCGCGGGCTTGGCTTCGACTTCAGCTCTACGCCGCACACAGCAGGGCCGCACGCACCTGAGGCGGCAGCCCCAGAGCATTCCGCCCCTGAGAGTAAAGGAAACCGCATTGAGTACAGCAACTCTTGACCTGACCGCCGTTACAGCGGCAGCTACCGAGGCGGCAAAGGTGACCGCAGCGGCCTCCGACGCCGAGCGCGCCGCTTGGCTGACCGCCGTCGCCGACGCTTTGGACGCCAACGTCACCGAACTGGTGGCCATTGCCGATTCCGAGACGAGCCTTGGCACAGTCCGGCTCACAGGTGAGGTGGCGAGGACCAGCGGGCAGCTGCGGTTGTTCGCCAACGTGATCACTGAGGGCTCGTACCTCGAAGCCGTCATCGATCACGCCGACCCGACGGCAACTCCGCCCAAGCCCGACCTTCGCCGCATCCTGCGTCCGATTGGCCCGGTGGCCGTGTTCTCGGCGTCGAACTTCCCGTTTGCGTTTTCCGTGGCCGGCGGCGACACCGCGTCCGCGTTGGCCGTTGGCTGCCCGGTGATCGTCAAGGCACACTCGGGTCACCTCCGCCTGTCCCAGCGGACCGCCGAGATCGTCACCGAAGCGCTGGCAAAGGCCGGAGCCCCGGACGGAATCTTTGCCCTGGTCAGTGGCCGGGAGGCCGGCACGGCACTGGTCCAGGATCCTGCCATCAAGGCCGTCGGCTTCACCGGCTCCATCCCGGGCGGGCGCGCGTTGTTCGATCTCGCGTCCTCCCGGCCGGAGCCCATTCCTTTCTACGGCGAGCTGGGCAGCCTCAACCCCGTAGTCATCACTGCGGACGCCCTCGCGGAACGAGGACAGCAACTCGCCGCCGGTCTGGCTGGGTCCTTCACCCAGGGCGCCGGCCAGTTCTGCACCAAGCCCGGGCTGGTCTTCATCCCCGAAGGCACGGACTTTGCTTCACACCTGGCCGAGGCCAGCAAGGACAAGCCCACCGCTGCCATGTTGACCGAGCGGATCGCAGAGGCCTACCCGGACGGGCTCCGTAACGTCGCAGACCAGCCGGGTGTCGCCGTCGTCAGTGGCACCGTCCAGCAGGACAGCCTGGCCGACGGCGCCGCGCCCGTAGTGTTCTCCACCAGCGCCGCCAACGTCCTGGAGCGCCCCGAGGAGCTGCTGGAGGAGTGCTTTGGCCCCACCACGCTGCTCATTGAGTACGCCAACCAGGAAGAACTCTCCGCGGCCCTCGCCAAGGTTCCAGGCAGCCTCACCGGAACGGTGCACGCACAGCCCGGCGAGGACGTTGCAGCACTGGTGGAGCAGCTCAGCGGTTTGGCTGGCAGGGTTCTGTTTGATGGCTGGCCCACCGGCGTGGCCGTGAACTGGGCCCAGCAGCACGGCGGCCCGTACCCGGCTACGACGTCCCTGTTCACCTCGGTGGGCGCTACTGCTGTGCGCCGCTTCCAGCGTCCGGTGGCTTACCAGGACGCCCCGGAAAGCGTGCTGCACCCTGCCTTGCATGACGCCAACCCGCTGGGCATCCCGCGGCGCGTGGACGGCGTACTGACGCTGGGCTAGCGCACCCGTAGGGCACACGAAAGGGGCGGGGTCACCAACACGGTGACCCCGCCCCTTTCGGGTTGCTTACGGGCGAAGCGTCAGCGGACGACGGCGGCCGTCAACTGGGGTGGTCGGCCACCGTTCGTCGACGGTCAGGACGCGCACGCCGGATTCAGTGAGCAGCACCGTGTCCTCGATCTTCACACCGGGGCCGGACGGGTTCCACGTGAAAGGCTGGTTGAGCACCACGGTATCTGTAACGTCTGCGGTGACCCGGGGATCGCGCCCCGCATAGCCGGCCGGGCCGCCCTGGTGGTGAAGCGTCCACTGGTCTTCGCCAAAGCCGTGCCGGAGGTATGCCAGTTTGATCTCGGCGAAGATCTCATTGAGGCGGGCGCCGGGAACCGTCGCCCGGAGAATGTCCGCCTCAACTGCGGCGATGCGG
The DNA here is from genome assembly GCF_006964045.1 of Arthrobacter sp. TS-15. Lineage (NCBI taxonomy): Bacteria > Bacillati > Actinomycetota > Actinomycetes > Micrococcales > Micrococcaceae > Arthrobacter > Arthrobacter sp. TS-15. The sequence goes on from NZ_SDXQ01000022.1 coordinate 78,560, forward strand.
GCCTCGGCATCGAGCTCCTGGGGAGTGCCGGCGTCGAATGCTACCCAACGGGTGACGTTGGCAACCAGTCCGTTCCGACGGGCGCAGACCACAGCCATGGCGCGGCGTCCGATGGGGGAGTGCGTGGCCAAGGGGTGGCGGAAGTCGCTGCGGGACGCTCCGTTGCAAAGGAGGACCAGCGGCTCGGCTCCCACCGAAACAATCCGCGCGGCCAGCTCCGAGACGAGCTGGAATTCCGTGGTTTCCGGCGTCGCAGCAGCAAGGACATCGGTCATGGCGGCGGCTGCGTCGGCGGAAAGTTCGGCGTAGCGGGCCGTCTCGCCGGGAAGCAGTTGCTGCCGGGCCGCACGCAGTTCAGCGGTCACAGCCGCTTCCAGCAACGGGTCGCCGTCAAGGGCCAGCCCGGCCGCGAAGGCCTGCAACTGGCCATGCCAGGGAACCGTGTCAAGGCTGACGTCCTCGGGCAATTCTTCAGCTGCGATCCGGCCGGCCTCATTGTTGAACGTGACCAGGTGATCACCGGTGCGGTCCACCAAGAGGGCGGCAATGGGGTCGCCGGCCAGGCTGATGTGCACGCGACTGCCGTCCAGGTACCACGTAAGGGCTGTGTTGGATGTCAGCAGCAGCGAGTCGCGACCCGCTGCGTCCATGATGTCCAACACCCGCCGGCGCTTCACTGCACGGTCGGCGACGTTGCCGGGCGCAGTCAGAGGGCCGGGTGCAGTGGGCTGGCTTCGCGCAGAGACTGCCGTCAGAGCTGGCGTGAATTGAGTAGGCGTGGTCATGCCGGTTCCCCCAAAGTTGTGATGAGTTGTTCAATGTCTTGTGTGGCCAGGAAGCCGTCCGTGATGAGGACGGTGACGGTTCTGTGGACAGGTTTTCCCGGTTCGGCGGTCACCGGGGTGTCCCAGGCCAAGGACAGCCCAACCCCGGGGTACCCCGAGTGCCGCACGAACCACGGATCCGGTGCCTGCGGTGAGGCAAGGAACACGAGGGTTGCCGGGCGTCCCAGCCCGGGGACGCCGGTGACGGGCGTAGCGGTGGCTGTGCCGGCGTCGAACGTTCCGGACCAAGCCAGCCATGGCGCCACGGTGCCATGTACGGCGTCCTCGCCCCGCGCGTCCGGTGTCCAAATAGTCGCGTCGCCAACCTTGGGGAGCCGCCAGAAGAAGCCGCCGTAACCACCTTGCGGCCGCCCGTTGGAGCCCGGGCTGCCCAGCAGCACCGGACGTCCTGTGGCTGAGTCCAGTGTGAAGTCCAGCGTCAGTTTCCACGTTGAATGTCCGACGGCGGACCAGCGCCACTCGCGCTGTTCGCGGAGTACGGGTGTGCCGTCCGGGCCGATCCAGCTCAGCTGTTCGCGCCTGTGTCCTTCACTGTGCTCCGCGGACTCTGTGACGATCCTGCCGTGATCCTTACGCCAAACGTACGCTCCGGCGTCGCGGGTGTAGGTCCGGCCGCCCCAGAAGTTGATGCCGTCCACGTCCTGGAGGGCCACTCCCGCCCCGAGGTGCCACACATGGTCCTCTGGCACGTGGTCCGTGACCACGGTTCCCGCCAGCGTCCGCACCGGGTGGAGGTAGGGGCGGGGGGAGGACGTGGGACGGACCGCTGAACCGTCCTGGACTGTTGCCACCGGCACGCCGTCCACCGTGAAAGCGGGCTTGGGGGAAGCGGCCCACGGCGTTTCCAACTCCGCGAACGTGGCCTGCCCCAGGGCTGCCCGGCGGATCAGCGATTCGATGCCATGGACCACGGGGTGGGCGGCGTCGCCCTCACCTTCCCAGGTGATGAATTCCGGGTGGATCAGCCGGGGAGCATCTGCTGTGCGGATGGCCTCCAAGACAGAAACGTAGGCACCCGATCCGGACAGCGGGCTGAGCAGATCCTGTTCCGTGCGGGCGGCCAGCAGGTTTTCCAGCAGGTCGGTCCGCCCAAAGGTCTCCGTCCGGGTGCCTTGGGGGGTGGTAACCTCCACGCGGTCCTCCGTGTAGAAGAGGGTGAGCTGACCGAGAGTCCCGTCAATGGTGACCGACGGCGCGGACTGCACGGGCGCGCACAGGGTCAGGGCGCACGTCAGCACAGTACTTCCCGTAATCCGGACCCGCACCACGGACGTGTCGTCGCTTTCGGTGTGGTTGGCGCGGTACAAGTCCGTCTCCACGGAATCAACGTCCGCCACAGTCCGCGCACCAGCTAGCCGGAGACCGGTAGCCACAGCATGTGCCAAGGCATTGGTGGCCACTCCGTCCACCACGTCGGTCCCGTTGAGGCCCCGCTTGCCGGCCCATCGTGACCGCTTGAAGTACGCCTTGTTCCGCAGCCACAGTCCGGTAGCGCTGATGCCTCGGACATCGCCGATCTCGCCGGATGCCACCACGGCCTCGATTTCGGGCAAAGCCTCCGAGCCCAGGCTCTGAAAACCCACCTGCACCAGACGGCCGGCGCTCGCAGCCGCCTCCATGAGCTCCTCGAATTGGGCCATGGAAGCCACCGGCGGTTTTTCCAAGTACACGTTGGCACCTGCGTTGAGGGCGGCGAGGGCAAGAGGTGCGTGGGTTTGGATGGGGGTAGAGACGATGACCACGTCCGCTTTGGTACCTGCAGCCAGGAGCTCGTCAAGGGAAGCGAAGACCTTCACCTCCGGGCCCAGCGTTCCGTCCGCCGGGGGCAGGGGATCGGCGACGGCCACCAACTCCAAGACGCCGTTGGCACTCAGCCTGCCGAGGTTGTCCAAGTGCCGTTCGCCGAAACCGTGCACGCCCACCAGCGCGATGCGCGGGAGCCGGGCAATGCGCTCGGTGGTGGCGGTCAGGGGTTGTGTCATGAGGCTGTCCTAGCGGGGTCAGGTGCGTGGGTAGCGGTGGTGGGGCGGGGCTGCAATGCGGAGGTGAGGAACGCGGCGGCCTCGTCCTGCATGGCCCGGGTGAAGACGTGTGGTTCCTGCCAGAAACTTCCGGTGTAGCGGGCGGGCATGCCCTCCACTAGATGCTGGTGCGCGTCGCGCATACCCCGTTCCGGGAACAGGGGGTCATCCAGGGCGTATTGGACCAGCACTTTTTCGGCAGTGGAACGGATGGCCAGGTCCGGCCAGTCACCCAGCCCGGCCAGGCCCGGAGAGTGCAGTAACCAGGAATGCGCGTCCAAGTATGAGGGCAGGAGTGACTCGAAGGTGGTCATCATGCACGTGACCACGTAGCTGCGGATCAGCGGGCTCAGGGCACCGAGTACCATCGCCCGTCCGCCGCCGCCGGAGAATCCCAGGCAACCGAGCCGATCCCTATCCACGCCCGGCAGGGACGCGAGGACACCCAGGGCCGCGAGGTCGTCATGCGCAACGGTCCCGGCCACGGTGGTCCCGATCAGCGTTGCGGCTTTCGCCACGGTTTCCTCGTGGGAAGCCGCCGCGGCGTCGTAATGTTCCGCTACGGAAAGTTCGACGCCGGCCTCCCGCCATAGTGCCTTCCGGCCGTTGACGGCGTTGGCAGTCCGCCACGGAAGGGGATCGAGTTCGAAGCGTCGGCTGCCCCACATGAAGGCATCGTGCGCAAGGACGGCAAAGCCCTGCCGGGCCAACCACGTGGCGAGTGCCCGGCCGCCGTAGAGCTTTGCCCTGACGTCCAGGGGCGGCAACGCAAGCGACGAAAAACCGGAGCCGACCGCCGCGGAGGTGCCGCCGTCGTTGCCTTCCGGGTTGTGTTCGAACCGCACCAGCCGCTCAGCGCCGTATGCCTTGATTCCGGCGTGGCAGTGAAGGGCGAGCAGTCCGGGCAGCGGACCGGTTGCCCCGGCGGGTCGGACGAACCAGGCGGATGTGGCAGGGCCGAAACCCAACTGCCACTGCAGATGCGAGGTGATGACGCCGTCGTGCTCCGATTCGGCAAGCACTGTGTACTCAATGTCTGGTATTACGGCGGGCACGCCAAGGGTGTCGGCAAGTTGTCTGGCTTCTGGTGGGCCGGCGGTGAGCTCGGCAGCGAATCGGTGCTTGGCTGCATAGGCCGGCCAATCCTCGTAACCAGCAAGTGCACTGGGTCGGGTGGGGGATGCTGCCATGTCAACGGTGGTCATGGCAGGCGGAGTCGGTGGGGAACAATAGTGTCCTGCCTTATCGATGCGGAAGGTGTGCTCCAGCGCACGCCGGGCTTCGTCAGCGTGGAAAAACAAGTTTTGGCGGCTTCGCAAGAAAACGCTTTCTCAAAAATTAGCAAAAGGCTGTACAAGGGTCAAGAAAACGTTTACTTTGATACGGAGCCGCTGAAACCCGGGACCTCGATCCTGGCACCTCAGGAGGGAACGCCGGAAGGTCGGCGTCCCGGAAGGCAAGTACCAACCAGACTCGATGTCCGTGGATGGCCACGATGACCAAAGGAGACCACATGGCCGCTGTACTACGCATGGGGACGCCGCGAAGCGTCCGCGGGCCTGTGAGGGGGAAGCGATGAGCGCTATTGGCGAACTCTCCACGATGACCCGCCGTAAGGGCCCTGCTACCAAGGAAGAGAAGAAGGCGAACGGCCGGGATAACAAGGCTGCGTATATCTTCCTCTTGCCGTGGTTGGTGGGGTTGGTGGCTATTACCATCGGTCCGATGCTGATGTCGTTGTATCTGTCGTTCACGGATTACAACCTGTTGCAGCCCCCGGAATGGGTGGGCCTGGATAACTTCGTCCGGATGTTCGGTGATGCGCGCCTGCATAACTCGCTCGGCGTGACGTTCACGTATGTGCTGGTGGGTGTGCCGTTGCAGTTGGCGGTGGCGTTGTTGATCGCATTGGTCCTGGACAAGGGGCTGCGTGGCCTTCCGTTCTACCGTTCAGTGTTCTACTTGCCCTCACTGTTGGGCGGTTCAGTAGCGATCGCTATCTTGTGGAAGCAGATCTTCGGCACCACGGGCTTGGTGAACCAGGTCCTGGCGATGGTGGGCATCCAGGGGCCCGGCTGGATCTCCGATCCCGGGACCGCGCTGGGTTCGATCATCCTGCTGCACGTGTGGACGTTCGGTGCCCCGATGATCATCTTCCTTGCCGGTCTTCGGCAGATCCCGGTGATGTACTACGAGGCCGCCAAGGTGGATGGTGCCACCACGTTGCAGCAGTTCTGGCGGATCACGCTTCCGATGCTGAGCCCCATCATTTTCTTCAACCTGGTGTTGCAGATCATCGGTTCGTTCCAGTCGTTCACCCAGGCGTTCATCGTCTCCGGCGGTAACGGCGGCCCGTCCGACTCCACCATGTTCTTCACCCTGTACCTGTACCAAAAGGGCTTCGGCCAGTTCGATATGGGTTACGCCTCAGCGATGGCCTGGTTCCTGCTGGTCATCATCGGTGTCTTCACTGCCATCAACTTCATCGCTTCAAAGTATTGGGTGTTCTACGATGACTAAACTCCAGACCCTCCCCGCAGCTTCTTCCTCCGACGCCAAAGCCGGCAAGGCAGGCAAGAGCCCGCGCCGCCGCGAATCCCGGGGGAACCTGGCCTTCAGCCGCTCCGCCCGCACCAAGGGCCTCATCAAACACGCCATCCTGATCCTTGTAGGCGGCGTGATGATCTACCCGCTGCTGTGGATGGTGGTCTCCTCGCTGCGGCCCAACGACCTCATCTTCCGCGAACCCGGCCTGTGGCTGGAAAACCTGGAGATGAGTAACTACACCGATGGCTGGTCCGCGCTGACCCACCCGTTCGGGCACTATATGATTAACTCCGCGATCGTGGTCCTGGGCTCGATTGTTGGCAACCTGGTTTCCTGCTCCATGGCCGCCTACGCCTTCGCCCGCCTGCAGTTCAGCGGTAAGAAACTCTTCTTCGGCATCATGCTCCTGACCATCATGCTGCCCTTCCATGTAGTGATCGTGCCGCAGTACATCCTGTTCTCCCAGATCGGCTGGGTGAACACCTTCTGGCCGCTGATCGTGCCCAAGCTCCTGGCCACGGACGCGTTCTTCGTCTTCCTCATGGTCCAGTTCATCCGCGGCATCCCCAAGGACCTCGACGAAGCCGCCCGCATCGACGGCGCCGGCCACCCCAGGATCTTCCTGCGCGTGATTCTGCCTCTGATGGTCCCGGCCCTGGCTACCACCACCATCTTCACGTTCATCTGGACCTGGAATGACTTCTTCGGCGCGCTGATTTACCTCACGGACCCGGACATGTTCACTGTTCCCGTGGCCCTGCGCGCCTTCGTTGACTCGCAGTCGGCAACCAGCTGGGGCTCGCTCTTCGCAATGTCCATCGTGTCCCTGCTCCCCGTGTTCCTGGTGTTCCTCTTCGGCCAGCGGTTCCTCATCAAGGGCATCGCCACCACCGGCATCAAATAAGCCGCCGGCTTATCGGAAGGGGGCGGCGGGTGCCGCTCCCTTCTGCTGGGTACCGCTGTAGGGCGTGCCCGTCGACGCCGGTGCGTGCCGCCTGCATGGCTGCGTGCCGCCGTCGACAATCCAACAACTAAGACAAGTTGATAGCTTGTAATACAAGACTGTGACTTGTATCATAATATTCAGTAAGAAAACGCTTTCCCAATCGCATCAGGATCAATGAAGATCGGAGACAACAGTGCCGGTACATCCCAAGGGTGAAGCAGTCGCCCCCGCAGAAGAGTCGGGAACCGCAGCCCTCAAGGCCCGGGCCCCCAAAGCACGGCGTAGAGTTCGTGCCTCAGCCCTGGTGGCAGCAACAGCTGCTGCAGTTCTTGCCCTCACCGCTTGCGGCGGTGGGGGTTCCGAGGCCAAGAGTGCTGACGGCAAGGTGGAGTTGCGCTTCTCCTGGTGGGGCAGCGACAAGCGCGCCCAGGTGACCCAGGCTGCCATCGCCGCCTTCGAGGCCGAGAATCCAAACATCAAGATCAAGCCGGAGTATGGCGACTGGAGTGGCTACTGGGACAAACTGGCTACGCAGGTGGCAGCCAATGACGCTCCGGACATCATACAGATGGACGAGAAGTACATCACCGAATACTCCACCCGCGGTGCCTTGCTGGACCTCTCCAAATACCAGATCGATACCTCGAAGCTCGACAAGGCCGCGCTGGAAGCCGGACAGGGCGAGGACGGCCTGACCGGTATCGCTGCCGGCATCAACGCCGCCACCATCCTGGCCAACCCGGCAGTGTTCGAGGCTGCCGGAGTCGCTATCCCCGATGACAAGACCTGGACGTGGGAAGACTTCGAGCGCGTCGCCGCCGAGATCACGGCCAAGTCGCCCAAGGGCACCTACGGCGCAGCCGCTTATGGTACGGATGAAGCTTCCCTCGGGGTGTGGCTCCGCCAGAACGGCAAGTCCCTCTACACCGAGGACGGCAAGCTTGGCTTCGAGCCCTCGGACATCGCCCAGTGGTGGGGTTTCCTGAAGGAACTCAGCGAGAAGAAGGCTGTTCCCTCAGCGTCCGAGGTTGTTGAAGCCGAGGCAGCCCCGCTGGACCAGAGTGGCCTGGCTACGGGTAAGAACGGACTGGCCTTCTGGTGGTCCAACCAGCTTCCGGCCTTGGAGAAGGCGGCAGGCGGAGAACTGCAGATCATGCGCTTCCCGTCCAAGACGGGCAAGGCTGAGGACTCCAAGCTCTGGTACAAGGCTTCGCAGTTCTGGTCCGCATCATCACGCACCAAGCACCCTGAAGAGACGGCCAAGTTCATCAACTTCCTGGCCAACGACGTCAAGGCTGGCGAGGCACTTCTGGCCGACCGCGGCGTGTACCCCAACTCGGAGGTCCGCGAGGCCATCGCTCCCAAGCTGGCCAAAGCCGACGTCAAGGTTGTCAGCTTCATTGACGCGATCAAGGACGAACTTGGAGAGGCTCCGGCAGCACCGCCGAAGGGCGCAGGGGCCATCCAGGAAATCATCAAGCGCTACACCTCGGAGGTCCTGTTCAACAGGCTTTCCACCGAAGAAGCCGGCAAGAAGGCAGTGGATGAAATGAAGTCCGCCATCAGCTAGCTTTCGCGCCGTAAACCGCGCCCCGGGCGAATCATTCGTGATCCGTCCGGGGCGCGGTTTTTGCGTGTGCTGTCCCTTCTTGGGTCAGTCTTCCGCGATGACGGCCACGGCTCCGGCGGGTACCACCCCAGTGAAGCGTTCGCCGCTGAGCAGTTCGCCGCCGTCGGCCTTCACTGTGACGTCTTCCCGGCTGTGGTTGATGGCAAACAGGAAGGTGCGGCCGTTCGCGGCGCGCCGTCGGACAAGTTCGACGCCGGAAGAAACCTCAGCAACGGGTGTCACCCCTGCTTCGTCCATCAACCGGGCGGTAAGGGCGTCGATGCCTTCGGGGTCGGGGAGGGTTGCGAGGTACCAGGCTGAACCGGTGCCCACACTTCGCCGTGTCAGGGCCGGGACATCGGTGAGCGGGTAGTCGGCGAAGGCTGCCAGAACTTCCGTATCCCCGGCGGCACGCACGTTCTCGCTCCACACGGATCCCACTGTTCCGGAGGCAAATACCGTGCCGTCGCTCAACGTGACCGAGGTACCGGGGAAGAGCGGGTGGAATTCTTCACCCCGAACGCCCAAAAGTTCACGGAAAGCGCCCGGGTAGCCGCCCAATCGAACGTGGTCCCGTTCATCAACAATGCCGCTGAAGTAGCTGATCAGCACGGTGGCGCCACCCTCCGCGGCTGCCGCGATGGAGGCGGCCGCTGAATCCGTGACGGCGTACAACGTGCACACCAGGATGAGGTCATATCCGGAGATGTCCGATGACGGGTGCACGAAGTCCGCGGTGATCCCGCGCTTATAGAGGGAACGGTGGAACGCCCGCATGGTGTCCAAATACTTCAGTGAATTGCTCGGGTGTGAGTCCAGCTCGGAGGCCCACCAGGCTTCGTAGTCGAACACGATCGCGACCCGCGAGTCCACGCGGGAGCCTTTGACAGGTTCCAGCCTGGACAGCGCCTCGCCGAGGTCCACCACGTTACGCCACACCTGCGTGTCGCGGCCGCCGTGGGGGACCATGGCGGAGTGGAACTTCTCCGAGCCGGCCTTGCTTTGGCGCCACTGGAAGAACATGACGGCATCGGCGCCGCGGGCCACATGCGTCAGGGAATTCCGGAGCATTTCGCCGGGCATCTTGGGCTGGTTGTGCGGCTGCCAGTTAACCGCCGACGTCGAGTGTTCCATGAGGATCCACGGCTCACCGCCGGCTACACCGCGGGTCAGGTCCGCGCTGAACGCGAGTTCGATTTCCCGCTCCGGGTCAGCGGCCACGAGGTAGTGATCGTTGGCGATCACGTCCATGTCTTTGGACCAATCGAAGTAGTCCAGGGCCTTGGTGGCGCTGGAGACCATGAAGTTGGTGGTCGCCGGAACGTTGGGGGTGACGTCACGGATCACGGCCAGCAGCTCGCGGTAGTAGTCGATGAAGGCCCAGGAGTTGAAGCGCGCGAAGTCCAGCTGTTGCCCAGGGTTCAATGTAGTGGGAGCTGCGCCCGGCGGGATGATCTCGTCAAACGATGCGTAATGCTGGGACCAGAACGCCGTACCCCAGGCATCGTTGAGGGCCTCGATGGAACCGTAGCGCCGTTCCAGCCAAGCGCGGAAAGCGGTTGCGTCTTCCTCGCCATGGAACTCGCCAACGTGGCAGCCAAGCTCGTTGTCCACGTGCCAGAGTGCCAGGGCCGGGTGGTTTTTGTAGCGTTCGGCGATGACCCGCGTCATGGCGGTGGCGTACCTGCGGTACACGGATGACGACGGCGTGTAGTGGCGTCGCGAGCCCCGTTCCAGCCTGACTCCTTCCGCAGTGACGGGCAGGATCTCGGGATATTTGCGGGCCAGCCAGGCAGGGGGAGAGGCTGTGGCGGTTGCCAGGGCCACCTTAATTCCGGCTCCGTGGAGGTTGTCCATGACATCGTCCAACCAGCCGAAGTCGTAGTTCCCTTCAGTGGGCTCCAGGAGCCCCCAGGAGAAGATGCCGACGCTGAGGAAGTTGACCCCGGCTTCCTTCATGAGCTCAATGTCCTCAAGCCGGATGTCCTCCGGCCACTGCTCGGGGTTGTAGTCGCCGCCGTAAGCGAGTCCGTCGATGCTGTTCCAGACGGATGGACTGCGTGGGATTTCGGGGGAAGTCAAGGGGACTCCTTCGTCAGGTGGGCCGTGCTGGTACTGGAGGTACTGAAGGTATGAATGCAGCGTACCGGTCAAATTGCGATCTTTGGAAAACGCTTGCCCAGATCCGCCATTAGGGATATTGTATCGATTCAGAAGGAGTGTAAGCGAAGTCACTACCACGTTGTAGAGAACTCGGAAGCTTGCACCAACTGAGCAAGGAGGCTCTTATGTTCGATAGAAGGAAATTCCTCACCACGGTGGCTCTGGGCACCGCATCTGCCGCGTTCCTGTCCGCTTGTGGCCAATCCTCAACGGCAGGACAGACGGGTTCCGCGGAGAACCCCGTCACCATCACCTACACCTGGTGGGGCAACGATGACCGAGCTGAGCGCACCCGCAAAGCCATTGCGCTCTTCGAGTCCAAGAATCCGGACATCAAGGTCAACGGCAACTTCTCCGACTTCGCAGGCTACTGGCAGAAGCGTGCCACCGAAGCCGCCGGTGGTGGCCTGCCGGACGTGATGCAGTGGGACCTCTCCTACCTGCGTGACTACGGTCAGCGGAACCAGCTCCTGGACCTTGGCACCGTCAAGATCAACACGGACGCATTCGACAAGTCGCTCCTTCCCTCGGGCCAGATCCGCGGCAAGACCTACGGCATCCCCACCAGCACCAACGCCTTCGCGGTCTACTACGATCCCGCCAAACTCGCTTCCTTGGGAATCGCAGAGCCCGATGGCACCTGGAACTACAAAGAATTCAACACCTTCCTGGCCGAGGTTGGCGCCAAGGGCAACGGCACGTTGTTCGGTGGCACCGACTACACCGGCATTTGGTGGAACTTCAACATCTGGCTGCGTCAGAACAACATCCAGGCCTTCACCGAGGACGGCAAGCTTGGGTTCTCCAAGGACGATCTGAAGAAGTGGTGGAACCTTACCGCGGACCTGCGCGGTACCGGGGCAATTGTTGGCGAAGACAAGGCCACCCAGTTGCTGCCCAAGTCCCCGTTCGGATCCAATGTCACTGCCACGGAAGTTACGTGGGACAACTTCATGGCCGGCTACCTCGCTGACAGCGGTGCCAAGGAACTCAAGCTGGTTCCTGTCCCGTCGGATGACCCGGACAACCTGGGCCTGTTCCTCAAGCCGTCCATGCTCATGGTGGCCAGCGCCAAGACCAAGTACAAGGATGCTGCCGCCCGCTTCATTGACTTCATGGTCAACGATCCCGAGGTGGGCCAGATCTTCAAGACCTCCCGCGGTGTTCCTGCGTCCAAGACCCAACGCGACGGCACCACGTTCGAAGGCACGGACAAGCTCGTGGTGGATTACGAGAAGTCCATCGAGAAGTACCTCAAGGACGCCCCCGAGCCGCCCATCGTCGGTTTCGGCACCCTGGAGTCCACGTTCAAGCGCGTCACCCAGGACCTCAACTACGGCAAGCTCACCGTGGACGGCGCAGTTGATGCGTGGTTCAAGGAAGCCGAAGACCTTATCAAGCAGAACGCCTGATCCAGACACTCTGTGTCTGATCCGAGCTTCATAACTGACGGACTGATCCTGTGACTCAAAGCCCAACCCTGAGCAGGCGTTCCGCTTCCGCTCCCACGCCGCCGCGTAAATCGCGCCGGCGTGGGGCGGATGCCCGCGCCGGCTACACGTTCCTGTTGCCCTGGCTGCTGGGATTCATCGCCCTGACCGTAGGCCCGATGATTTCCTCGCTGTACCTTTCCTTCACCAACTACAACCTCTTCGATGCCCCCAAGTGGATCGGCTTCGACAACTACGTCAGCCTCTTCCAGGACGAACGGTTCCTGCAGTCGGTGGGCGTGACCATGCAGTACGTGGTCTTCGGTACTCCGCTGAAGCTCGCGGCGGCGTTGGCGATCGCGATGCTGCTCAACAGCAAACGCAAAGGCCAGGGCTTCTACCGGTCCTCGTTCTACGCCCCGTCCCTGATCGGCGCGTCGGTGTCCATCGCGATCGTCTGGAAAGCCATGTTCGGCGATTCCGGCCCCGTAGACCAAGGCCTGTCCTTCTTCGGGATCAACCTCGGCGGTTGGGTGGGCAACCCCAACATGACCATGGGCATGATGATCCTGTTGACCGTGTGGCAGTTCGGCGCCCCGATGGTGATCTTCCTGGCCGGCCTGAAGCAGATCCCGGCGGACCTGTACGAGGCTGCCTCGATGGACGGTGCCGGCCCGGTGCGGAAGTTCATGAACATCACCTGGCCCATGCTCTCCCCGGTGATCTTCTTCAACCTGCTGATGGAAACCATCCACGCCTTCCAGATCTTCGCCTCGGCCTACATCATCTCCAACGGTGAAGGCGGCCCGGCAGGATCCACCCTCTTCTACACCCTCTACCTGTACTTGCGCGGTTTCTCCGATTTCCGGATGGGCTACGCTTCGGCGATGGCCTGGCTCCTGGTGATCGTGGTCGGCATCATCACGCTGATCTTCTTCAAGACCTCCAAGTCCTGGGTCCACTACAGCGGTGATGCAAAGTGACAACCATGGCAACCCCCACCCAGCCCGCTCCCACCAAGACCTCAACGGCGCCGGTCTATAACCCGAAATCCGAATCCACCACGGTCAAACGGATCAAGAGCACCATCTTCCACATCGTGGCCCTGGGCTTGGTGGCGATGGTCCTCTACCCGGCCCTGTGGATGATCTCCGCGGCGTTCAAGCCGAACTCGGAGATCGGCGGCGCCAACAACGCGCTGTGGTCCAACAATTTCAGCTTCGATAACTTTGCAACGGCCATGGAAGGCATCGGCGGGGTCTCCACCCTGACGTTCTTTACCAACTCGCTGATCCTGGCCGTCGGAGCTGTCGTCGGTACTGTGCTCTCGGCGTCCATCTCGGCCTATGCGTTCGCCCGGATCAATTTCCCGGGCCGTGGACTGTTCTTCGGCATGATGATCGCCACATTGCTGTTGCCCTTCCACGTGGTGATCATCCCGCAGTACATCGTGTTTCAGCAGCTTGGCCTGGTGGACACCTACGTGCCGTTGCTGATCGGCAAGTTCCTGGCCGCGGATGCGTTCTTCGTGTTCCTCATGGTCCAGTTCATGCGCGGCCTCCCGGCCGAACTGGACGAAGCCGCCCGCATCGACGGCGCCGGGCACGTCCGGATCTTCGGATCGATCATGCTGCCCCTGATGAAACCGGCCCTGATCTCCACCTCCATCTTTTCCTTCATCTGGAGCTGGAACGACTTCCTGGGCCCGCTGCTCTACCTGAACACTCCGGACAAATACCCGCTACCCCTGGCGCTGCGGCTCTTCGTGGACCAGACCCAGAGCTCGGACTACGGAGCCATGATCGCCATGTCCGTCCTGGCGCTCCTGCCCGTGCTGGTCTTCTTCCTGGTCTTCCAGCGCTACATCGTCGAAGGCGTCTCAACCCAGGGTCTCAAGGGTTAAGGAGTAGCAGAGAATGAGCACTATGAACGCCACAGGAAAGTCCTCGGGGAACCCCGGGATTCCGGTCAACCGTTTTGCCCTCTTCGCCGAGACCATCCTGGCCGGAGTCATCGTGCTCCTCCTTTCCGTGCCGTTGGTGACGGCGCCGGCTGCCTACGCGGCCGGCGTCGCGCACCTGGAAAGGCACCTCAGCGGCAGGGACGATTCCCTGCGAAGCCTGTGGGGCAATTTCCGCCGTGCGCTGCCCGGCAGTTGGAAGATCGGCATCACGACGGCGGCAGCCGCCGTCGTGATTGTCCTGAACCTGTTGCTCGCCCTGGTGGGTCAACTGCCCGGCCGGGCAGCGATCCTGCCCGCCACGCTGATCCTCGCCGCTGCAGGTGCCGTGCTGTTCCTGCGTATCGCCGCCAACTGGAGCGGGAGCGTGACCTGGAGCGGCGACGCCGGCCAACAATCCGCCGACGTTCCCGGCCCGCAGCGCTGGGCTGCCGCGTATGCCAATGCCAAGGCCGACTCGCTGCGCGACTGGACCGGATCCCTGCTGCTGCTCGCGGCCGTGTTCATGACGGTGGTCTTCGTGTGGATGCTGCAGGCCCTGTTCGTCATCGTCCCCGGGACCCTGATCCTGGCCGCTGCCGCCATCAAAATCCGCGCCAATCGCTGAGTTTTTGTACAGCTAATGCCCTTTAGGAGCGCCCTTAAGGGCATCAGCTGTACAAAAACTCCACAAGAATCCGTCCCAGCCCGCTGAATCGAGCAGAACACTCCGTGTCGCCGCGCCCGTTCCCACTGCGCCCCAAATCCACCGCCCCGCGTGCCCGATCCACGGAAAGCTGGCATTACCCGCTGAGGCATCACAACTACCGGATCTTCGTCACTCTCTCCCTTGTAGGAAGTGGCGGGGTGTGGATGCAACGCCTCGCCCAGGACTGGCTGGTGCTGCAGCTCACGGGGAGTCCGGCCGCCGTAGGTGTCGCCGTTGCACTCCAGTTCCTGCCCATGCTGGTGGTGGGTCCAATCAGCGGAGTGCTGGTGGACCTGTTCCCTAAACGCCGCATCCTTCTGGTTTGCCAGTCCGTCGCCGCGTTGCTGGCCGCAGCTTTGGCTGTGTGGAACGCGACGGGCGGCACGGACGTCTGGGTGGTCTATGCGTCCTGCATAGCCCTGGGAATCACCAGTGCGATCGATGGACCGGCACGGCAGGTCTTTGTCAACGAGGTAGTGGGCGACGCCGGACTGCCCGCCGCAATCGGCCTCAACAGCGCAATAGGGCAGTTGGGGGCCATGGCAGGCCCCGCTCTGGCAGGGGTAGTCATTGCCCAGGCCGGTTCAGCAGCGGCTTTCGCGGCCAACGCTTTGATAGGGGTGTCGGTCCTGGTGATGATCGCCTCCATCAGGCCCGGCGAACTGCACCATTCTCACGAGTCCACTGAGCCGGGTGCCCGGCGCGGCCAGATCCTGGCCGGTTTCCGCTTCGTCATCGCTCGTCCGCCCCTGCTGCTGACCATGCTGCTTGCGGGCTTACTGGGTGCCTTTGGCATGAACGGGCCCGTAGTCCTCGCCGCGTTCGCTGACGGAGTGTGGCATAGCGGTCCCGCAGGCTTTGGGCTCTTCAATACCGTCAGCGCCTTGGGCGCACTGGCAGGTGCGCTGGTGGCCACGCGCATCAAACGCTTTGGACGAAAAGGGATTGTGGCCAGCGCCGGGCTTTTCGGCTTGACGCAAGCCCTCGCTGCCGTGATGCCCACCCAGGAGTGGTTTGTGGTGATGCTCATTGTGGTGGGTTTCATGACCCTGGTGTTCCTCACGAGCGCGGCAACGGCGGTGCAGCTCGAGGCCGGCGCCAGCGTGCGTGGCAGGGTTCTGGCCCTGTATTTCCCGCTCCTGCTGGGTGGCCATGCTTTGGGCGGTTTGCTGGCCGGCTGGCTTACAGAAGACTTTGGGGTCCGCACGGGACTGGTTGTCACGGGCGCACTGGGCATGGTGTCGGCGGCAGTGATTGGCTTGCTGCTGTGGCTCTACTCGGCTCGCCGGCGCGCCTAGCCACCCCCCACAAGCCGGCTTTTGTCCGTCCTCCCTGTTGATGAAAAGTGACGAGGACGGACAAACGCGCTACATCCTGACGCTGCCCACCAGGTCCTCGATCTCCGCTGCGTCCAACGTTCCGTCGCTGATCCACACCGTGTTGGTCCGGGTGATCGAGTCACCTGCAGCCAGTTCTACGGCGGTGTCCCACGCCAGCGCCGAACCCACTGCGGGGTAGCCGCTGCACCGAACGAACCACGGGTCCGCCGACTCCAAAGGTGCGCCGAACACCAAAGTGGCAGGGCCGCCGTCGAACTCTCCCGCCCAAGCGAGCCACGGCGCCACCGAGCCGTGCACGGACGGCTCACCCTCGGCTGTGGAGGAGAAGACGCGCGGGGCGGTACAGACTGGAAGCCGCCAGAAGAATCCGCCGTAGCCGCTGCCGGCAGCCCCATGCGAACCGGGACTGCCCAGCGAAACATCCACGACGGCGGTAAGGCGGGTCTGAATGTCGAGTCGCCATGTGCGGGCGTCCAGGGGCGTGCGGCTCAGGGAACGGCTTTCCTTCAGGACCAGTTCACCGTCTGCTGCGAGCCAGCTGAGGTCAAGCGTGGTGTGGTCTTTTTCCCGGGAGATGCTCGCCGTTTCGATCCTGCCGTGGTCCTTCAAGTCCACGTACCTGCCCGTTGTTCTGCGGTAGCTGCGACCGCCCCAGAAGTTGCTGCCGTTGACGTCCTGCAGGGCAAATCCTGCGCCGAGGTGCCATACGTGGTCTGAGGGCAAGTGATCCGTAACCACCACGCCGGCTTGTGTGGTCACCGGGTGCAAGTAGGGCCTCGGGGAGAGATCCGGCTCGAGGGTGCTTCCGGAGCGGAGGACGGCGGCGCGGTTGTTGGAGGCGTCAGCGTTAGCGTCAGGGGAGAAGAGTACCTCGGCACCAGCGGTGACCGGCCGAGCCCAAGGAAGTCCCAACTCGGAGAAGGTAGCGTGGGCGCGGGTGGCGCGTTCCAGGATGTCCTCAATGTTCGGAATCACTGCGTGGGCTTGCTCGCCCGTACCCACCCATTTCACGCATTCCGTGGGAATCAGCGCAGGTGCCTCTGCTGTTCGGATGGCTTCCACTACCTTCATGAAGGCGCCGCTGTGATCGAGTGGGCTGAGCAGTGGCGTGCCGTGGGACAGGTGTTGGAGGAGGTTCTCGGTGAGATCGTCTCGACCGAACGTGTGAGCGGTTTCGCCCGCTTCGGTGCGGACCGTCACCCGGTCCTCCGTGTAGTGGAATACTGCCGTGCCTTCAGTGCCGTGGAGCGTGACGTACGGTTCCACGGATTCGGTGGCGCACAGCGTGAGGGCGCAGGTGATGGGCAAACCGTTGATGGTCCGCATGCGGATCACTGAGGTGTCGTCCGCTTCGATGTCATTGGCGCGGTAGAGATCGGTGTCCACGGATACCAGATCCGCTGCTTCCCTGGCTCCGGCAATGCGGAGTGCGGTGGCAATCGCATGAGCCAGCGGATTGGTCGCCACGCCATCCACCACATCCACGCCGTCGAGGCTGCGTTTGCCTGCCCAGCGGGACCGCTTGTAATAGGCCCGATCCCGGACCCAGCGTCCCGTGGCGGAAATCCCCTTCAAAGTGCCGATACCCGGCAGCTCTTCCGCCGCATCCCCGCCGGCCAGCTTCTCCAACGCTGCCAGGGCATGGGATCCGAGGCTCTGAAAACCAATCTGAACGCTGCGGCCAGCCTTTGCCGCCGCTTCCTGGAGGCGGAGGAAGTCGCTCATCGAGGCAACCGGGGGCTTCTCCAAGTAGAGATCAGCCTCGGAAGCGAGTACGGACAGCGCCAACGGGGCGTGGGTCTGGATAGGAGTTGCCACGATGATGACGTCCGGTCCGTGCTCGCCGGCCAGCAGTTCGTCCAGATTGGCATGCACTGCCGTGGTGGCCGGCAAAGCTCCGGGTGCCGGCGGATTCGGGTCGGCCACGGCAACAAGGTCCACCAGGCCCTGGCTGCTCAGCCGCTCCAGGTTGCGGAGATGGTGCGTGCCGAAGCCGTGCACGCCCACCAGGGCGATTCGGGCGGGGGGAGTGGCGGGCCCAGTGGCACGTCCAGTGGCGCCGGCAGGCCCGGTTGACGCTGCAGTCCCGTTCGAAGGGGCAGGCCTGTTGGGTGTTGGGCTGCTGACGGACTTGGTGTCCATGGGCTCTCCTCGGCTGGCGCGGCAGCGATGGCGCGTGACGCCGTCGTTTGGGTCTTCACAAAAGTGTTCGGGCGGGTTTAGGCTACACCTCAGCAAGCGCTTTCCCGTGGTTGGCTGTGTTTAGTTTAGCCTGATCCGCCTCGAAATGTAACGATTCAAATTGAGCAACCATTAGAGCCTCTCATGACGTAGGATGTCCTCAATCAGCCTTCGACTCCAGCAGCTCAGCCAGCACAGTCAGACCCACCTGAACCGGAATGGACCATGCCCCTCTTCGACCTCCCCCTTGACCAGCTCCGCACCTACTCCTCCACGGCCGTAGCACCAGCCGATCTCAGTGACTTCTGGGATCGCACCATCGCTGAGGCCCGGGCGCTCCCGCTCAATGCCGTGTTCGAACCCGTGGACAACTACCTCAGCGTGATCAACACCTTCGATGTCACGTTCTCCGGCTTCGGGGGAGACCGCATCAAGGGCTGGCTGCACGTGCCGTCACAGCTTGAGCCGGGGGAGCAGCTTCCCGTGGTGGTGGAGTACATCGGCTACTCAGGCGGGCGCGGCCTGGTCAACCAGAACACCCGCTGGGCCCAGGCCGGTTACGCGCACTTCATCATGGACACCCGCGGCCAAGGCTATGGCGGCGTCTCCGGAGACACCCCGGATCCACACCCCTCGGCGGGCGAGGTCAATTACGCCGGGCTCATGACCCGTGGGTCCGGGCACCAGGACGATTACTACTTCCGCCGGGTCTACGTGGACGCCTTCCGTGCGGTAGAAGCGGCACAGAACCATCCCGCCGTCGACCCTTCACAGGTAATCCTTACCGGCGTGAGCCAAGGTGGCGGCATTACTGTTGCCGCTGCCGGGCTGACCGCTGGAAGGCTCGACGGCGTTATTGCGGCGCTGCCCGACGTCCCGTTCCTGCAGGACTTCCCCCGCGCGATCGACATCACCCCGCGTGGCCCGTACCCCGAGATTGCCGGATTCCTGGGCCGGCACCGCGAAAAGTATGAGCCCATACTGTCAGTGCTGAACTACTTCGACGGCGTGCACTTGGGCCGTGCCGCCACAGTTCCCGCTCTATTCTCCGCTGCGCAAATGGATGACATCTGCCCTCCGTCAACGGTGTTCGCGAGCTACAACAGCTACGGCACAGGCTTCGGCGGGGTTGAGAAGGACATCGAGGTTTACCGCTTCAACAACCACGAAGGCGGGCAGGAACACCACTGGATCAAGCAGCTGCAGTTCCTTCGCAAACTACTGTCATCTTGATGGAAGCGATTTGCCCGCGGTGAAGAACCGCGGTTATGGTGTGGCTATGACAAACCGTTGGTATGCGTATTTTTCGTTGGCTCTGGAGGGGCCCGCGTCTAACTGACACGCATCCAACTTTCCTTCAGAGCCAACAGGGCAGAGATTACTCTCTGCCCTTCGCCATATCCGGCGGGTTCTGAAAAGGGGCCCGCTCCGCATCCCGGAACAGGACCCAGACATGACCAGCATCGCTGCAGAACCCACACCGCTCCACCCGGCTGATTCCGCCCAGCCCGCCACCTCCAACCTGCGGGTGGCCCGTTTCGAACCGCTTCCGGCGCCCCAGGACCTCATCGCCGAGTTGCCGCTGGACGCCCGCTCAGCTGCCGTCGTCGACCGCGGCCGTGACCAGGTCCGCGCCATCATGGACGGCGTGGACGATCGCCTGTTGGTGATTGTGGGCCCGTGCTCCATCCACGATCCCAAGGCCGGGCTCGAATACGCCCGCCGGTTGGTCAGCCAGGCCGAGAAGCACAAGGAAGACTTGCTGATCGTGATGCGGACCTACTTCGAGAAGCCCCGCACCACCGTCGGCTGGAAGGGCCTCATCAACGATCCCCACCTGGACGGCAGCCACGATATCGCCGCAGGCCTGCGCGCCGCCCGCGGCTTCCTCAAGCAGGTCACCGCCCTGGGCCTGCCCACGGCCACGGAGTTCCTGGAACCCATCAGCCCGCAGTACATGGCGGACCTCGTCTCCTGGGGCGCCATCGGTGCGCGCACCACCGAAAGCCAGATCCACCGCCAGCTCGCCTCCGGTCTGTCCATGCCGATCGGCTTCAAGAACGGCACCGACGGCGACCTCCAGGTGGCCATCGACGCGTGCGGCGCCTCCGCCGCTGAGCAAGCCTTCCTGGGAATCGACGACGACGGCCGGGCAGCTCTCGTAGCGACCTCCGGAAACCCCGACACCCACGTGATCCTCCGGGGCGGACGCAAGGGTCCCAACTACTCTGCCGACGACGTCGCAGCGGCCTCGGGCAAGCTTGCTGCCAAGGGCCTCAACCCTCGCCTGATCGTGGACGCCAGCCACGCCAACAGTGGCAAGAGCCATCACCGCCAGGCCGAGGTTGCACTGGAAATCGGTGCGCAGCTGGAAGCAGGGGAGACCTCGCCGATTGCCGGTGTGATGCTGGAAAGCTTCCTTGTGGGAGGGGCGCAGAACCTGGATACCGCCCAGCAGCTTTCCGGGGAGCAGGAGCTGGTGTACGGCCAGAGCGTTACGGATGCCTGCATGGAGTGGGACGTCACGGCCTCGGTTTTGGATCAGCTCGCGGCGTCGGCACGCAAGCGTCGCACGGTGGTCGCGGCGTAGACCCGGTAACGCCGGGCAGATCTGTGTCGCTGGCTCTTTCACATTGGCCCCATCAGCCTCTAGAGTATCTAGCACATGGTTGTTTGATGGCTCAGCATCGGCACACCGTTCCACTGGGGGTGTCCTATCGTCTGAGAGCAAAGGAATATGGGAAATGTCCGCGGAGACTAACTTCTCGAATGCGCGTTTCATGACGGTGGCCGAGGTGGCCGACGTCCTGCGCGTTTCCAAAATGACCGTGTACCGCCTGGTTCACTCCGGAGAGATGCCCGCTGTAAGGTTCGGCCGTTCCTTCCGGGTTCCCGAAGAGGCTGTTGCCCAGTACCTCAAGGGTGCTGTGGTGGACGGACAATCCGAGACCGCCTGAGACTTGCCGCAGTCCGTCCTCCGGACCGTGGTCACAGGGTGCCTCTTTGAAGCGGTACTCTGTTAAGGAACGTTTTACGTCAATGTAAGAATCTGTCAGTTGTACTGTCTGCTTCCGCGGATCGGTTCCAACAGACAGGAACTTCTAGTTTGTAAGGAACTTTCGTGGGTTCAGTTATTAAGAAGCGCCGCAAGCGTATGGCCAAGAAGAAGCACCGCAAGCTGCTTCGTAAGACTCGCCACCAGCGCCGCAATAAGAAGTAGAGATACTTCATCAAGCGTGAATGCCCGTTGCCTCTCGAGGTGGCGGGCATTTTTGCACCCCCGTCGCTCTCTCACGTCCCGCGGGGTTTTTCCGTTCGCTCTCTCACGTCCCGCGGGGTTTTTCCGGTCGCTCTCTCACGTCCCGCGGGTAAAGCCTGCGGTCGTCAAGTTTTT
>NZ_SDXQ01000023.1:0-2062 GCF_006964045.1 Arthrobacter sp. TS-15
CAGAAAACCATACGGCCGCAAGCCTGAGCTGACGGCGGGATCCTGCCAGGCTGATCTCAGAGCGCGTTTAATCTTCCCAATGGCTGATGAAGAATGGTCCGCCAGGTCATCTTTTCCGAACTTGAGGACCGTCCAACCTGCTGCTTCGAATGCTTTGTCGCGTCGCCGGTCGCTAAATATCTGTTCCTGCTCAAGGTGATGGCCGCCGTCGTACTGTATCGCTACTCGCCGATCGCGGAAGCCCAGGTCCGCGGACGGGGAGAACGGGTCGCCCGGCCGGAGCTGTACCTGCAGCTCCGGTTCGGGAATACCAGCGTCCAGCATCGCCAAGCGGAGTAGCGACTCGGGTGCGGAGTCGGCGCCCACGCGCATGAGGTCGAGTGCTTCTCTTGCCCGAACCACACCCTGCAGATTCTTGTGCCTATCCACCATTTTGCGGAGCGCCTCAAGTGTAGTGAATGGTGTATCGCGTTCTTCGAACTCCAGCCTGGGAGTTCGGATGAGTTCGTCGCCCATGCAGACGAGGTCGGGGACCGGAAGGCGTCTTGCGAGATCCAACCAAGTCCGCGATCGAGTGCTGATCCAGATGCCACGGACAAACTCGATCTCGTCCTCGGAGGCGACTACCGTGTGCCCGATCACTCCCTTGCGCCGAACTGAAGGGAGATGCCTCGGCTTGCTGAGATGCAATTCGTTGGAGTCCGACAACCAAGGCGGAAGACAGGATCCATGTAGCCTCGCGGCCGTTACATGTGAAATCCAAGCGCCAGGAGTTGCAGCTGAGAGCGCTCTTGCAGCCGCTGACAGGTCGAAATTCCAGTCGGAAGGTCGATAAACACCTCGGCTAACGCCATCAATCTTGGTTCGGTTCCTTAGGTGCGATCGCTTGAGGCCCGCAACCTCGGCCTCGTCGAGAGTGAAGGGTGCAACCGTCAGTTGCGGAGGAATCGGCGTGAAGTTCTTCATACCGGCATTCTTGCCCAGATACGTTGAAGGCACCGGAAGTTATCCACAGGCTGTGTGAGGCCCGCGCGTGATGTGAGGGAGCGCTGGGATTAGGCGCGCGTGATGTGAGAGAGCGTTAGACGTGGGGGCCGCGGAATTTCGCGAATCCGCGCCATAGACCGTAGACGGCTCCGCCGACGGTCGCGGCTTTGAGGCCGAATGTTGCGGCGCGGCGTCCGGAACGGAAATCGTAAACGGGCCAATTGTTTTCACGCGCATGCCGGCGCAGCTTTGCATCCGGGTTGATGACCACTGGATGTCCCACCATGGTGAGCAAGGGAATGTCATTGGCGGAGTCGCTGTAAGCCCAGCAATGGTCCAGGTCCAGCCCTTCGCGATCTGCAACGATTTGGACAGCGATCGCCTTGGCAGGTCCGTGCAGGATGTCGCCTACAAGCTTCCCCGTGTACACGCCGTCGTCCACCTCGCCCACGGTGCCCAGGGCGCCGGTCAGACCGAGCCGGGTGGAGATGACTGTGGCCACTTCGATGGGCGTGGCAGTCACGAGCCACACTTTACGGCCCACCCGGAGGTGTTGGTCGGCCAGCGCCTTGGTTCCGGGCCAGATCCGCGACTCGATCATTTCGTCGTAAACCTCTTCGCCCAAGGCCTTGATGTCCTCGACCGTAATGCCCGCAGCAAGTGTCAGCGCGGAGTCACGCACCGAATGGACATCTTCCATGTTCTCGCCGCGCATGACGAACTTGAATTGCTTCCAGGCGAATCCGGCGGCCTGCGAAAGAGTGAACGCTTTGCGCTCATACATTTTGCGAGCCACGTGGAAGAGGCTGGCACCTTTCATCAACGTATTGTCGACATCGAAAAAAGCGGCCTCGCCAGCGTACTTCCGCGCCATGTCCTTTTTGGCCGCGTCCCTCTGTACGGCGTCCTGCTGCACCAAGGCATCTGCGACCACGGCGGCGTTCTTCTCCTCGGGCATGCTTTGAGTCTAGTCAATCACCGGGGCCAGTGTTGAGGACGCACGGTGGCGTCACCCACGGCGTGGGATGTGAGAGAGCGTTGGCCGGACGGGCATGGGGATGAACTGGTCCCCGAT
>NZ_SDXQ01000024.1:0-151096 GCF_006964045.1 Arthrobacter sp. TS-15
CTTCAGGGGAGCAGTTCAGGATGTGAGAGAGCGTTGGCGGGACGGGCATGGGATGTGAGAGAGCGTTGGCCGGACGGGCGTGAGATGTGAGAGAGGGACGGCCGGAAGGGGGTGGGATGTGAGAGAGGGACGGCGGAAGGGGGTGGGATGTGAGAGAGCGTGGGGCCGGTACCTTTGAGACATGGCAATTCCCGACGTCGTTCTCCTCACCAAAGCTGACTGCCACCTCTGCACGGAGGCTCGTGCCGCCGTCGAGCGTGTCACAAAAAGTCTTGGCGTTCAGTGGACCGAGCAAAAGATTGACGGCGACCCCCAACTGCAGGAGCGGTTCGCAGAGGAGATCCCGGTGGTGCTGGTGGACGGTATCCAGCGCGATTTCTGGAAGATCGACGAGCAGCGACTTACCCGGACCTTGAAGAAAGTCCTGGAGGGCTGAGGGTGGGGTTACCCGCAGGTAATGGCTTTTGTTGAGTCCGCCCGAGGGTCATAGAGTGGAACAACAAAGCGACGCAATGGAGAATACCGTGACTGCGCTGGAACCGTCCCCGGAAGCCACAACCGGAGACAATGAGCCTGCCGCCAAGCAGATCCCGCCCGCGGCCGTGGCCCGGATGACCCTCTATTTGCGTGCGCTCAACTCTCTTCTGGCCGAAGGCGTTGAACGGGTTTCCTCTGAAGCACTGGCGGAAGCCTCGGGCGTTAGCTCATCCACGCTCCGCAAAGACCTTTCCTACGTTGGTTCCTACGGGACCCGCGGCGTAGGTTACGAAGTCCAGAACCTGAGCCGCCACATAGCAGCAGCCTTGGGGCTGACCCACGACTGGAAGGTGGCGATTGTGGGCGCCGGCAACCTCGGCAAAGCCCTCGCCCGGTACGGCGGCTTCGAGTCCCGAGGCTTCGACGTCGTAGCCATTTTCGACGCTGACCCCATGGTGATCGGCAATGAAGTGGGTTGGTTGCGGGTCAGTGACTCAGCCGAGCTGGAACGGGTCCTGGAACGGACCCACACCAACATGGTGGTGCTGGCCCTGCCTGCCACGGTGGCCCAAGCCGTGTGCGACCGCGTCATTGCCGCAGGCATCCGGAGCATCCTCAGCTTCGCCCCGGTACTGCTGCAGGTCCCGCCGCACGTCAACCTCCGCAAGGTGGACATGGCAACCGAGCTACAGATCCTTGCCTACCACGCACAGCGGGCGCAGACACCGGGCCAGGCTGTTTAGCCTTCGCCGGGTCCGCGCCCGCGTGTACTGCTCGGAAGCGTGGGTGTTTAGCGCCCGTACGGATTCTGGTACGGGTTGCCGAAAGGCTGTGCCTTGCGGAAGTACGGCGCCGACGCCGGCAGGTACAGCAGAACGATCGCGGCAACACCCAGCAGGATCACAATGAGCTGCAGGACGCCGTAGGTGGCACCGAACTGGAACAAGCTGGTGAGGCCCAGAACAGAAATGGCAGCGAAGACCGTGCCCAGGATCCTTGCCCAGTTCTTGCCCTTCCGGACAGGGAAGGCAACCAGTGCGTAGAGGCCCAGGGAAATAAAGGCACCCACGATGGCACTGACGCCAATGACGCCACGCATGCCTTCCATGGACCCTTCAGGCAAATCGGTACCCTGCTGGGCCGCCTGCTGGTTCATGGCATTGATGAAGGCATCCGCACCGGTGGTGGCCAGGATAATCGAGCTGATGGCGGATAGAACTCCGGCGGCGATGATCATCCAGAAGGCGTAATTGACCATCTGCGGGACGGTGGTGGGTCCGGGCTGCTGGCTTGGCCAGTTGGTGTCCTGGCCGTACTGCGGAGCTGCGGGAGGCTGACCATACGGGGAGCCCTGCTGACCGTATTGCGGTGCGGCGGGGGACTGCTGACCATACTGCGGCGCGGCTGGCTGGCCATACTGCGGCGCGGCGGGAGACTGCTGGCCGTACTGCGGTGCGGAGGGGGACTGCTGACCGTACTGCGGTGCCGGGGGCTGGGAGCCGTTTGTGCCGGGCTGGTTAGTGTCGCCCGGGTTTGACGGCGGGTACGGAGGGTTGCTCATGGCATTCCTTTGCTTGTTCGACTGCTGGTGCGGCCGCCGGGATCAGCAAAACGACCCTGCCCCCAGCGTGGTTCTGCTACCACCGTACCTCCAGGTCCTTGCGCTGCAGACGATCACACGCAGGTATTTACAGCTGGCGGGAAAAATCATCATGTGGGCTTACGCCTTCATGATGAAGGCCGCGGGATCCCTGGGGATTCAACCGCGGCCTTCAGCCTGCATTTGCGTCGAAAACGCCCGACGGCGGCAGCTGGGTACGTGTCAGGCGTGGCCCTTGACTGCCTTGAACCACAGTTGTGAATTAGGTAGCCACATCAGTACCACGGCTACGGCGCTGACCAGGAAGCCGAACCAGTTGCCACCCAAGCCCATCCCTGAGCCTCCGCCGCTTGCTGCACCGAAGATTGCCAGCAGGAGGGAGATGCCGGCCAGGATGGTCAGGGCGAGGCGTGCCCACTCTTTGCCTTCCTTCATCTTCATGGCCAGGACCACCTGGGCGGCAGAGACGGCCAGGGTGAGCAGAAGGAGGATCAGTGCGATGGCAGCGAATCCTGGAGCGAACGCGAAGGCGGCGATCACCGCGAAGAAGGCGATGAGGCCAAACAACAATCCCAGGAGACCGGAGATCACCCAGATGAAGTAGGAAACCTTCAGTTCCGTTGGCAGGCCCTGGGTTTTGAACATTCCCGAGAATCCGCCCTGGGGCATGACGTCGTTGAAGTTTCGCGGTCCGTCAGTGGGCATTTCAAAGTGGAAACCCGGCTGGCCGGGTGCGGGCTGGGCCGGTCCGGGCTGTGAGTATTGGCCGGGTTGCGACGGCGGCTGGTAACCCTGCGGTGGCTGGTAACCCTGGGGCGGTTGGTAGCCGGAGGGAGGGACGTCGCCGCGCTGCGGAGGTTGGGGACCCGCAGGAGGAACATTGCCGGGCTGCGGAGGCTGAGCGCCGGGCTGCTGTGGCTGTGGTGTTTCGTCTGGGGTACTCATGGCATCACTTTAGACCGCAGGTTGAAGGATGCATAGGAAATTCGGAGCTAACGCGCAGCTAAATACAGGCCTTTTGCCGAACAATTGCGAGGTGACTTCTCCCTACGCGAAACGGCGCCCCCACAGATTGGACTGTGCAGGGCGCCGATTGCGGACGCGGGCCGGCAGAAGCCGGCCGGGTGGTGAAGGACTACGCGGCAGCCGGTGCGATGAAAGCGAGTTCCAGGTTGATGACAACCTTGTCGCTGACCAGGACGCCACCGGCTTCGAGGACGGCGTTCCAGGTAAGGCCGAAGTCCTTGCGGCTGATGGTGGTTTCACCGGAAACGCCGGCGCGGGTGTTGCCGAAGGGGTCCACTGCTACACCGTTGAATTCGGTCTCGATGGAAACTTCCTTGGTCACTCCCTTGATTGTGAGATCGCCCACGAGGTCGAAGCTGTTTCCGTTGGCCTTGACGTGCCGGGACACGAAGGTGATTTCCGGGAACTTCTCTACGTCAAAGAAGTCTTCGCCCTTGACGTGCCCGTCGCGGTTGACGTCGCCGGAGTCGAAGCTGGCGGTCTGGATGGTGGCGGTGACCTTGGAATCGGTCAGGGTTTCGCCAACTTCCAAGGTGGCCGTGGCGTCCTTGAACTGGCCGCGGACCTTGCTGATGCCTGCGTGGCGGACGGTGAAGCCGATTTCGCTGTGGGAAGCGTCGAGGGTCCAGGTGCCGGTGGTGACGGAAGCGGGGAGAGTCATCATGGTGTTGCTCCTATATCAAGTGGTGGGTACTGCGTGCTTGTCCGGTCGAGCTCATTGCTTGAAGCGTCAACCGAGCTTCGTACCCAGTATAAACATGCATATGCATCTTTTATTCCAACTCCACGGAACATTTCGGGAAAACTTTGAGTTCTACTAGCGGTAGAAGATTTCGGATCGCCCCGCTTCTTTGAGAAACTGGTAAACATGCCCCAAGCAACTGTCCATCTGCTTCGCCATGGCGAGGTCCACAATCCCGACGCCGTCCTCTATGGCCGGCTGCCGGAATTCCACCTCTCAGAGCGTGGCCGGGAGATGGCCCGGATGTTGGCGGACCACTTCACGGCCCGCGCCAGTGAAGGTGCCAAGATTGTGCATTTGGTAGCCTCGCCGCTGACCCGCGCCCAGGAAACAGCCATGCCGACCTCCGAGGCGCTGAACCTGGAGATCACCACTGATCCGCGCATCATCGAAGCCGAGAACCACTTTGAGGGACTCCATCCCACCAAGAGCGAGTTCCTCAAGCCCAAGCACTGGTTCTACTTCCGGAATCCCCTGCGGCCTTCCTGGGGCGAGCCCTATAAAGAGCAGGCGGCCCGCGTTCTGGCGGCTGTGGAAGACGCGCGGGTGAAGGCGATCGAGCTCGGTGGCGACGGCGCTGAAGCCATTCTGGTGAGCCACCAACTTCCCATTTGGTCAACCCGTTTGACCGCTGAGGGCCGCCGCCTCGCGCACGATCCCCGCAAGCGTGAATGCACCCTCACCTCCCTGACATCCTTGACTTTGGACGATGCCGGCAAGATCGTGCGCGTCGAATACTCCGAGCCTGCTGCCGTTCTGCTCCCCGGCGCGGCGAGCACCCCGGGGGCATAGAGGCATGGACAACAATCTTTCACGCCGCGGCGTGCTGACCGCCGGAGGAGTTCTCCTGGCAGGACTGACCATGGGCCTGTCCGCATGCGCTCAGGAAGACTCCCTTGCCAAGCAGGCCAAGGCCGGCGATAACAAGAACTACGTGGCAGGCGACGGCTCGGTGACGGAATTCGCGAAGGCTGACCGCGCAGCTCCGGTGGCGCTCAAGGGCACTTTGTTTAATGGACAGACCGTCAAGCCTGAGGATCTCCAGGGCAAAGTCACCGTGCTCAACTTCTGGTTTGCCGCCTGCGCTCCGTGTCGCATCGAAGCTCCCCAGCTTGAAGCCCTGCACCAGGACTTCAAGGACCAGGGAGTCCAGTTCTTCGGCGTTAACCTTCGTGACGAAAAAGCCACCGCTGAGGCCTTCGACAAGACCTTCAACATCACCTACCCGAGCTTCGATGACAAGGACGGCGCAGTGCTGCTGTCCGTGTCCGGCATTGTCCCTCCAGGTGCGGTTCCCACCACCCTGGTCCTGGACAAGGAAGGCAAGGTTGCCTCCCGCGTGCTGGGCGAGATTGAGAAGAGCACCCTAAAGGCCCTCATCACCTCCGCAGCGGCGGAGTAGCACCCATGAACAGTCCATTCGCCGAGACGATCCTCAACGGATCACTGCTGCTGGCTGTGCCGGTGGCATTGCTGGCCGGGCTGGTCTCCTTCCTTTCGCCGTGCGTCCTGCCGCTGGTCCCTGGTTACCTTGGCTACGTCACGGGACTGACCGGCGTCGACCTCCAAAAGCAGCGGCGAGGCCGTATGCTGGCCGGAATCGGGCTGTTCGTCCTGGGATTCTCGGCGATTTTTGTCCTCTTGGGCGGTGCTTTCGGTCAGCTTGGAACGTTGTTGACGGGTCCGCAAAACGCCTGGATCACTCAACTGCTGGGCATCCTGGTGATCATCATGGGCGTGGTGTTCATGGGTGGTTTCGGCTGGCTCCAGCGGGACGCGAAAATCCATGCCAAACCGCCGGCAGGCTTGTGGGGTGCTCCGCTCCTGGGGCTGACGTTCGGCTTGGGTTGGGCGCCCTGCATTGGTCCGACGTACTCCGCGGTACAGTTGCTGAGCTTGTCCGGCGGTTCGTCGGCGGCCAAGGGTGCCCTCCTGGCGTTCGTTTACAGCCTTGGCCTTGGCATTCCGTTCCTCCTGATTGCGTTGGCCGTACGCCGGGGCATGGGAGTCATGTCCTTCTTCCGAAAGCATCGGCTGGCCATCCAGCGGATCGGCGGAGGCATTCTGATTTTGCTCGGCATCCTGATGGCCACCGGAGTGTGGGGAGCCTGGGTGACCGAGTTGCAGTACTGGTTCCAAAACGATGTGAAGTTGCCAATCTGATGAGCGAGTCCGTGAAAGCCAAGAAGAAGTCACCAGCCGCTGAGAACACAGCGGACGGAAAACTCCAGCAGGCCAAGTCCGAGGCTGCCCTGCCCGCGCTTGGTTTCAAGGGCATGCTCCGGTGGTCCTGGACCCAACTGACCAGCATGCGCACGGCTCTGTTCCTGCTGCTTCTGCTGGCCGTTGGCGCGGTCCCGGGTTCCCTGTTTCCGCAGCGGCCGGCCAATCCGGTGGTGGTTACTGACTGGATCAGGAACAACCCAACAACCGGCCCATTCCTGGACGCCCTCCAGATGTTCGACGTCTATTCCTCGGCCTGGTTCTCGGCCATCTACATCCTGCTGTTCATTTCCTTGATCGGCTGCGTTACTCCCCGCGCCATTGCCCATTACAAGGCCATGAAGTCTCAGCCGCCGCGCACTCCCAGGCGCCTTTCGCGCCTGCCGGAATACGGCACTCTGGCGCTGCCCGCCGACGCCGGGATCCCGGCGTCGAAGGCCGTCACCGATGCCGCCGGGCTGCTCAAGAAGCGCGGCTACCGCGTGGAAGTCAGGGACGTCGACGGCGACCTGCCGTCCTTGGGTGCCGAGCGCGGCTTCCTGAAGGAAGTGGGGAACCTGGTGTTCCACACCTCATTGATCGGGGTGCTGGTGTCCGTGGCCATTGGTGGCCTTTTCGGGTACAGCGGCCAGCGAATCCTGGTGGAGGGCGACACGTTCGTCAACACCCTGGTGGGCTATGACCAATTCACTCCGGGTACCAACTTCCAGAGCAGTTCACTCCAGCCGTACTCCATGCAGTTGGACAAGTTCGAGGCCACGTTCGATCGCGGTGAGTCTCCCGGCAAGGCCGGCCAGCCCATCGATTACACCGCTGAGGTGACCACCAAGGAAACCCCTGATGCGCCGGGCAAGAAGGAAACACTGAAGGTCAACGACCCCGTTTCCCTCGGAGGAACCAGCCTTTATCTCACCGGAAACGGCTACGCGCCCATGGTCACTATCCGCGATGGGGAGGGCAACGTCTCCTTCGAAGGGCCAGTGATTGCCAAGGTCCAGGGCGACAACTATTACTCGTCCGTGGTCATCAAGGTCCCGGATGCCAAGCCGGAACAGCTGGGCTTTGTGGGCTTCTTCCTTCCGACGGCGTTCGTTACAGAGACCGGCACCTCGTTCAGCGCTTCCCCGGAACTCTTCAACCCCCAGCTGAGCCTGAATTCCTTCTATGGTGACCTCGGCCTGGACAAGGGCGTGCCCCAGAACGTGTTCGAGCTGGACGTCAAGGACCTGAAACCACTCAACGCCCGCGACCTCGCGGCAGGCGGCATCACCTTGACGCCCGGAGCCACCGTGGACCTGCCCGAAGGCAAGGGCAGCATCACATTCGATGGCGTCAAGAAGTACATCGGCGTGGACATCCACCACAACCCCGGCCAGCTGTACGCCTTGATCTTCGGTTTCCTCGCAGTCGCCGGTCTGGTCATGTCGCTGTACATCAACCGCCGCCGCGTCTGGGTCCGCACCGGAACCCACTCCGATGGCCGCACCATGGTGGAATACGGCCTGCTGGCTCGCGGCGAAGACCACCGCCTCGCCGGTGAAGCAGCAGCCCTCCGCGAGATCTTTGCCCGGGAATGGAACATCCCGGAAACGCCGGCCACGCCGGACACCGCTACAACAACTGCAGGATCTTCCTCAACCTCGAAGGACCAGTAATGCCCGTCATCAACGAAACCCTGGGCCAGTACAGCGAGCTGTTCATGCTGTTGGCCGCCGGCACGTACACCGTGGCGTTCATCGCCTTTGCCTGGGACCTGGCCAAGAGCAGCAAGATGCTCCGCGCCGTGGACCAGAAGGCTGCGGCCAGCACCACCGACCACAAGGTGAGCGTTGCTGCGGGCCGTGTCGCGGCAGGTTTGGGAGGTCCCGACGCCGGTGGGCCGGCTGGCCGCGCCGAGCGTCCGACGTCGGGCCTCACCGTTGAGGGCGGTACCGCCGCCGGCGACATGAAGTACGCAGGCGAACGCCGCGCTCCTGCCCGCGTGGCCGTCGCGCTGACCGTGCTGGGTGTGCTGATCCATGGTGCGGGTGTGGTGACGCGTGCCTTCGGTGCAGGCCGCGTGCCGTGGGGCAACATGTACGAGTTCCTCACCACCGGTGCTTTCGTGGCAGTGGCTGTCTTCCTTATAGTCCTCATCCGTAGGGATCTCCGCTTCCTGGGCACGTTCGTGATCGGCTTGGCCATCATCATGCTGGTAGCGGCTTCGGCTGCTTTCTGGACTCCAGTGGGCCATTTGGTTCCGGCGCTGCAGAGTTACTGGTTGATCATCCACGTCTCCATCGCGGTGCTGTCCTCTGCACTGTTCACCCTGACGTTTGCCATGTCCGTGCTGCAGTTGCTGCAATCGCATCGCCAAAAGAACCTGGCTGCCGGCCGTGCGGACAAGTTGGGCTTCATGCGCCTGGTTCCGAACGCCTTGAGCCTTGAGAATCTCTCCTACCGCATTAACGCCATCGCTTTCATCGGCTGGACGTTTACCCTCATGTTCGGGGCGATCTGGGCCGAGAAGGCCTGGGGCCGGTTCTGGGGCTGGGACCCCAAGGAAGTGTGGACCTTTGTGATCTGGGTGGTCTACGCGGGCTACCTGCATGCCCGGGCCACACGCGGTTGGACCGGAACCCGTGCCGCATGGTTGTCAATTGTTGGCTACGCCTGCGTCATCATCAACTTCACGCTCGTCAATACCGTTTTCAACGGTCTGCACTCCTACTCGGGGCTTTAGGCCGAGGGGCCTGCCGCTTTGGCCCTCTGAGCAGGGGCTTTGCTCCTGCACGCGGATGACGGTCGCGGAGTATGACAAATCGGTGTAGCAATCATGACAATTTGGTGTTGCAACTAAGCCTTTTGCCCGTCAGGGGCAGGTGCTACCTTGTTCAGGACCCGCTTGTGATGCAGCCCGCTAGCGACGCGCCGTGACCTTTTCGAGGTAACCATGAGCTATGTTCTCGCCATCGATGTCGGAACAAGTTTTACCGCCGCAGCCCTTGTCAAGCCCTGCCAAGGACCCACTCCAACCCCTGAAATTCTCTCGTTGGGATTGCATGGCAGTGCCGTGCCCTCTGTACTGTTTTATGCCGGCGACGGCCGGGTGCTGGTAGGAGAAGCCGCCGAACGTCGCGGTCTGGACGACCCCCAACGCATGGTGCGGGAGTTCAAGCGCCGCATAGGTGACTCCGTTCCCCTCGCTGTGGGCGAGGGCTGGCTGGCACCCGAGGACGTGTACGCCACCATGGCCCGATGGGTGGTGGACAAGGCCCAAGAGCGCGAGGGCACCGCGCCGACGTCGATCATCATGACCCACCCTGCAGCGTGGGGTCAGCACCGCACCTCACTGGTCCTGGCAGCGCTCACCATGGCAGGCCTGCAGGACATCACCCTGATCAGCGAGCCGGAAGCGGCTGCGCTGCACTACGCCTCCCAAACGCGCGTGGAGGACGGCAGCATCATCGCGGTGTACGACCTCGGCGGCGGTACGTTCGACACCGCAATCCTTCGCAAAGCCGGAGCGGGCAACTTTGAGCTATTGGGCCGTCCGGACGGCATTGAAACTCTGGGCGGCGCCGATTTCGACGCCGCCGTCCTGCGCCACGTCATGGGTCACCTTGGCGACGGCCCGGCCATGGACCCGGCCTCTCCCGAGACCTTGGCTGCACTGGCACGGTTGAGGCGGGAATGCCGGGAAGCCAAGGAGGCACTCTCACTGGACAGCGAAGCCAGCGTGGCCGTATCCCTGCCCGGAACCCAGACGTCGGTGCGGCTGGTCCGTTCCGAATTCGAGGCGATGATCGAGGCCCCTGTCAGGGATACCGTGGACGCCCTCCAACGCAGCCTGAGAACCGTCAACCTCCAAGCCCAGGATCTCAGCGCAGTGCTGCTCATCGGCGGGTCTTCCCGGATTCCACTCGTGGCAGAGCTGATTTCCGTGGAACTTGACCGTCCAATCGCCGTTGACGCCGATCCCAAATCGTCTATCTGCCGTGGCGCTGCTGTCGCTGGCCTGCTCTCGCAGGGGGCGGACGCAGTGGATGCCGCGGCAGCCTCGGCCACGGCCGCTTCAGCTCCGGCCGCTGCAGCTCTGCCATCCGGGCCTGTAAAAACAAGCGCGGCGGCTGCGATGCGGAGGCCGCACGTCCCGGGCAGGGCTCCGGCATTCAACCACCCCAAATCCGGTGTGACCACACCAGGCCGGCATGCCCCGCGGCCCCGCGTGCGGATGGCGGCAGCAGCCGCTGCGGCCGCTGCCGCGCTGACCATCGCGACTGCCACGGCGGCCCAAAGCCCCGAAGGCTCAGGACTGCTGGCCACCATGTTCGGCAATCAGGCAGCGGATGTCATACGCGACGGCGGTGCGCAGGCAGCCGGGGCACAGGTTCCCGGCGCCCAAGGCAACGGCGCTGGAGGCGCAGGTGCTTCGGTCCCGGTTGTCGGAGGACTGGCGGGCGGACTCGAAGCGAGCGCCAGGGCGGGCGTCACGAGGGCTGGATCCAACGGAAAGGCGCCAGCCAAAGGTGCAAACACTCAGGGTACGAACCCCGGGTCAACCAGCGCGGGTACCGGTGGTACAGGAAGCGCCGGGTCCGGCTCCGGAACCACTGCCGGGACGGGAACCGGCGCGGCCGGCACCACCCCACCGGTTGCGCCGGGGGCGTCCACCCCACCGACTACACCGGCTCCGGGTACTCAGACGCCGGGCACTCCGGCTCCAGGTACCCAGGCTCCAGGTACCCAGACCCCGCCAGCGACCCCTGCACCTGATCCCACAGGAGGTGCCGCCAGCGGACCGACTCCGCCACCGACCACAACACCGCCAACGACCGAGCCCACCACCCCACCGGTAACAGAACCGACAACACCTCCGAGTACTCCCGCGGACCCAGTGACTCCACCCCCAACGCCGGAACCGACCGTGCCGGCGCCCGAGCCGACGGTGGTCCAAGACCCTCCACCCCCGGCACAGGAACCAATACTGCCGCAAGAGACCACACCGCCGGCCGTCCCTGACCCGGCTCCGTTACCAACGGAAACCAGCCCCGCTGCGGATCCGTCGCTGCTCTCGGCGGTCTAACCCATGACGGGACATGACCATATGCCCGGCCACTATGGTCCCGGCGCAGAAGATCACCCCCTCACAGCGACAACCGATACCTGGGACGCAGCAACGGCACGGTATGCCTTGCTGAAGGAAACTCCACCTGCCCGCACCCGTGCAATGCAAAAAGAGCTGGTGGACAAGACCATTCAGGACGGCCAGCACTTGGGGGAACTGGCCCGTGACCTTGCGCGGACGGGTTTCAAGGATCCCCGCGTGGTGGCTGAGCTCGAACGCTGCGCAGATGAAGCGCTGGAAAATGACCCGCGGCTGGCTGCAGAGCTCTACGCCGAAGCTCTTTTGGCCGGGGGTGACGAGGCCGCCAAGGCCGCAAGACGCGCCCAGGCTGCTGCCGCGACTGGTGATTTGGATGCTGCAGGCAGAATCGCGGACAGACTCCTGGCCGTGCCCGAGGCACCGGACCTGCGACTGGGAGTAGACGTAGCCTCGGCGGTCTGGGCGCAGCGCGGAATGCTGTCCCGGAGCGCCGATACTTACAGCTGGCTTGGGCCGAACAGGATCGATGGTTCGGCACCCCTTGCTGCTGTGGCCATGATCGGGACCGGAAATGCCGCGGCTGCCGAAGAGTTTCTGGCAGCTGCTCCGCCGAGCGGTTCTCCGACGCTCCTGGCAGTGGCGTTGTCACTGACCCAGGAAGGGCTCCGCCGAACCTTGGGGCCGGCCCCGGAACTGGCGCTGCCTGAGCTCATCCGGGCCTCGGACATGATGAACGCGGCAGGCACATCCATCCCCCTCCCGGAAACACCCGGAGCCTTGGCCGCCTTATGCGCTCTCCACAGCGGGGAGCCGGAGGTGGCGGACACAGTGCTCAAAGCAGCGCTGGCGGCCGGTCAAGGGGGCGACGCAGCGCGACCACGGCTGTTCCTGTTGCGGGCGTGGTCCTCCATGCAACAGGACAACGCCGATGACGCCATCCTGGCCATCAACGAGGCCCTCAAAGCCAACCATTGGTCCTTGGCACCAAGGGATGAGTTTTTGCTTGCGGCACTGGAGGTGGGCCTTGCCCGGCGCGGCAGTGACATGCACGAGCTCGTGCTTGCCTGGGAGAGAGCCCGCGAAGCGATGATGCATGTGTCCGTGGATCTCTTCAGCCTCCTGCCGTGGGGCGAACTCATGATCACCGCGGCCCGGCTTCGGGAATCAAGGAGGGTTGGCCATTACCTGGACAACGCCTGGGAGCTGCTGGGCAGGCTGGGCAAACCGCCCTTGTGGTCCGTTCCATTGCACTGGGCGGCGGTGCAGGCGGCTTTGCTCAGCGAAGACCCCGCCGGACTGGCACCACACGCTGCAGCACTCGTGCGCGCCTCTGAACACAGCCATCTGGCGTCCGTGCTCGCCACAGGCGGCAAGGCGTGGGTCTCCGTCCTGGCAGGCCGATTTGAAGCGTCCGACGTCGAAACAGCGGCCCGTGGGTTGGCCGCCGTCGGGATGCCTTGGGAGGGCGCGCGCTTGGCGGGCCACGCCGCCGCGCACGCGGATGAGCGACGAGACATGGTGAAACTACTGGCGTGCGCCAGGGATATTCATCCCCAAAGTGCAGCACCGCCTGCCGGGGCGGCCCAACGGCCAGAGGACGCGCGCTCTAGCGCTACAGCTCAACCCGTCATGGACTTTGGCAATGGTGGTCCCGGAACTCCCGACACCTCAGGGCTCAGCGCCCGGGAACGTGAAGTGGGCCGACTCATCCTTGAAGGCAAGACCTACCGGGAGATCGGTGAGGCCATCTATATCTCTCCCCGCACGGCGGAGCATCACGTGGCACGTATGCGGCGACGTCTGGGAGCGGAAAACCGTTCGGAGCTCTTGGTCCGGTTACGGCTGGCGTTGGGGGAGGGGTACCCGCCTCCGTAGGCGGCATACCCCTTCACCCCCTAACGGGAAACCCCGCCATCCCCTAACGGTGGGTGACTGGGTAGGGGGACCACCCCCGATGCCCGGACCCCCGGCCCGGCAATACGTTGAATGCAAGCCCGGCAAAGGCGCCGGGCCAACCACACACCACAGAATTTGAGGGAGCACTCCAATGCCTACACTCGCACAACAGCTCGTGCAGTTCCTGATGAGCCTGTTCAATGATCCTGATGCCGCTGAAGAGTTCGTCCGTGATCCGGAAGCTGCGCTCGCTGCAGCGGGTTTGCGTGACGTCTCGTCGGCCGACGTCGACGCCGTTCGTCCGGTTGTCCTGGACTACGCACCCATCAGCGCCCGTTCCTCGTTCGACCGCGAATACAACACTGGCGGCAATCATGCTTCCACCGGTGGCGGGGGTGCCTGGGGCGGCCGTGACGACGATGATCACCCCCACGGTGGTGGCGGCGGTGGCGGCGGACGCCCGGACCATGATGACGACGATCACGGACATGGCGGCCACGGTGGCGGCGGCGGTGGCGGCGGCTGGGGTGGACACGACGACGACGATCACGGACATGGCGGCCACGGTGGTGGCGGGGGCGGCGACCACGGTGGCCACGACGGCGGCGACCACGGTGGCCACGACGGCGGCGGTCACGGCGGCGGTGGCGGTGGCGGCGACTGGGACGACCACGCACATGCCGTTCAGCAGCTGGTCCACGTGGTGAACAATTACTCCTACACCACCACCATCGACGACCGCGACACCATCACTGACCAGTCGGTGAAC
The DNA here is from genome assembly GCF_006964045.1 of Arthrobacter sp. TS-15. NCBI lineage: Bacteria > Bacillati > Actinomycetota > Actinomycetes > Micrococcales > Micrococcaceae > Arthrobacter > Arthrobacter sp. TS-15. The sequence goes on from NZ_SDXQ01000024.1 coordinate 13,820, forward strand.
CAGAACATCTGGGCCGACGGCGATGTCACGCAACTCTTCAACCAGGACGCTGTGGTGGCCTCCGGCGACGGCGCTATTGCTGCCGGCGACGACGTCAGCAATTCGGGCAACACCACCACGACTACAACCACTACCACCACCGATGACCATTCAACGGATAACTCGGTGAACATTACGGAGTCCGGCGACGGTGATGTTGAAGTAGGCAACACGGACATTGAGGTCAAGGATTCGTTCAACGACAACTCCGATCATTCGGTGACCAAGGACTCCTACAACACCGATGTTGATGTTGATGTGGACATCGAGGACTCGTTCAACACGGACAACTCCGTGGACAACTCGGATAACTCGGTCAACGTCTCGGATTCGTTCAACGACAACTCTGACAACTCGGACAACTCGGATAATTCCGACAACTCCGTCACGGACAACTCCGTGAACGTCACCGATTCGTTCAACGACAACTCCACGGATGTGGACGTCGAAGACGTTCAGCTCATCAACGAATCCATCGTTGTACAGGACAACGAGCTGGAAGTTGATAACTCCACCGACATCGACGTCGAGGACGTGCAGGTCAACTACGACTCCACGGTCATCCAGGACAACGAGCTGGAACTCGAATACACCAACGTCGAGGACAACACCGTCATCGCCGACAACGAACTCGACGTTGAGGTTGAATACAACGACATTGATGATTCGATCGTCGTCGCCAAGAACGATGTGGAAATCGACTAGCACCAGGAAGGTCCAAACGTCGTAAAGAATTTTTGACACAACATTTACGAAAACCCCAGCAGTGCCCGGCAGACGCCATAACGTTTGCCGGGCACTTCGTGGCCTCTTCACTGGAGCGGCGCTGGAAAACAAGGGACAAAGGACAGACGGTGACGGAAACAGGACGCATGACCATCTTGGTGGAACAGGGCATGGCGCTGGCAGGGGACCGGAACGACCTCCGGCGTCGTCTGGAAAATACCCTCACCCGCCTCAGCGATCCCAGTGTCCGTGTGATCGTGGTGGGCGAGTTCAAAAAAGGGAAGAGCCAGCTCATCAACGCGCTGGTGAACGCACCTGTCTGCCCGGTGGATGACGACATTGCCACCGCCGTCCCAACAGTTGTGCGGCACGGGGACCCGGCGTCGGCGGTCGTTCTCGTTCCCGCCCAACAAAGCAGCGGACCGGAGGCCGAAGGAGATGCCGGAGGACGCGAAAACGGCTTGGAAAGGCAACCCGTCCACCTGGATCAACTCGCGGAATACGTCTCAGAGAAAGGTAATCCGGGCAACGCGAAGAACATCGTGGCCGCAGAAGTGTCACTGCCCCGGAAGCTGCTGAGCGGTGGACTGACGATCGTCGATTCCCCTGGCGTTGGCGGACTGGGCTCAACACACACACTGACCACGTTGACTGCCTTGCCATCGGCCCACGCCATGGTGTTCGTCTCCGATGCATCGCAGGAATACACCGAACCGGAGATGCGGTTCCTGAGTCAAGCGATGCGCATCAGCCCGAACGTCCTGTGTGTGTTGTCCAAGACAGATCTTTATCCCAGTTGGCGCCAAATCGCTGAGCTGGATCAAAGACACCTGGCCAGCGTCGGGCCCGATATTCCACTCTTTCCAGTGTCCTCGGAGTTGCGGCTCCATGCGTCGCGGCTGCAGGACCAGGAATTGAACGCCGAATCAGGATTTCCCGCGCTGATCGGCCATTTGCGGAACAACATTGTGGGCGGGGCGGCCAGGATGCAACGCAGATCCGTCAGCAACGACCTTTTGTCTGTCACCGAAAACCTTCGGCTGGCTTTGCAGTCGGAACTTGAAGCCTTGGAAAACCCGGCAGGAACACCACAAATGATCGCTGGCCTGAACGCGGCGAAGGAGGACGCGGACTCGCTGCGCAAACGCTCCGCCCGTTGGCAGATCACCCTCAATGACGGCATTGGTGACCTGATCGCCGACCTGGAGTACGACTTGAGGGACAGGCTCCGCCGGATACAACGCGAGGCCGAAACTGCCATTGATCAAGGGGACCCTGGACCCGCGTGGGAGCAGTTCACGCAATGGCTGGAACAGAGCACGGCAGCGGCGGTTTCAGATACCTTCGTGTGGACCAGCGAACGTGCGCAATGGTTGGCCACCCAGGTGGCGGAGCACTTCTCAGAGGAAGTGGTGGCCCTCCCCGCCTTGAAAGTGGCAGACACCGGCGGCGTACTGGACCCTGTAGCCGACATCCAGGAGATGCAGGATGGCAGGCTCGGGCCGCTGCAGAAAGTGCTGATCGGGATGCGCGGGTCCTACGGAGGCGTACTGATGTTCGGCCTCCTGACGGGCATCTTTGGGATGGCCCTTATCAATCCGCTATCGGTTGGGGCCGGCCTGATGCTGGGACGGAAAGCCTATAGGGAAGACAAAGAAGCGCGCCTGAAACAACGCCAGTCCGAAGCGAAGGTGCTGGTACGGAAGCACGTTGATGATGTTGTGTTCCAAGTGGGCAAGCAGCTCAAAGACAGGCTGCGGCTGGTCCAGCGTGCCACACGCGACCATTTCACGGAGATCGCCGAAGAGCACCACCGTTCCCTGACAGAATCCGTTGCGGCCGCACAGAAAGCGGCAGCCACGTACGCGGTTGAGCGGGACATGAGAATCAAAGAGATACGGAACCAGCTCACAGCAGTGGACGCCCTGGCGAAGGCCGCGCATCAACTGCACCAAGAGCCACCCGCAACCGCCCAGGCCAACAACCTGCCCCCATCCACCACGTCAACGTCGGCGGTCCCGGCAGGATGATGGACTCGGGCATCGCCGGAGCATCTGACCTGCTCCGGCAAGCAAGGGAGGCTTTCCAGCACGACGCAGCGGCTCTGGCAGTGGTGGAGGAGCTCGAGGGCAGGCTGGAAGGGCCGTTGCGGGTAGCCGTGGCCGGTATGGTCAAGGCCGGCAAATCCACTCTCCTCAATGCGATCATCGGAGAAGAAATCGCGCCCACCGATGCCGGGGAATGCACCCGAATCGTCACCTGGTACCGGTACGGGCATACTCCCAGGATTACGCTTCATCCCATCATCGGGGAGCCGCTTGCGCTCCCGGTTACCCGTGAGGATGGCCGTTTGATCTTCAGCTTGGGCGATGTCCGGCCTGAGGACGTGGAACGCTTGGTGGTGGATTGGCCGGCAGCGAGCCTGAGGGAGCTGACGCTGATCGATACCCCGGGGATCGCCTCGTTGTCCCGGGATGTGTCAGGGCGCTCCGCAGAATTCCTCCTACCCGAGGACGCCCCCATGGCTGCCGATGCTGTCATCTATCTCATGCGGCATCTTCATGCCTCCGACGTCAGGTTCCTCGAGTCCTTTAAGGACACCGCCGCGGGTCAATCCGGGACTGTCAATGCGTTGGCGGTCCTGTCCCGGGCCGACGAGATCGGTGCGGGAAGAATCGACTCCCTCATCTCCGCCGCGGTGATCGCTGATAGATACAGCAGGGACCAGAACCTCAGGCCGCTTGCGCTGGGCGTCGTGCCGGTTGCCGGGCTGCTTGCGCAAAGCTCGCGGACCATGCGCCAAACGGATTTTGAAGCCATGCAGGTGTTGGCGCTGATGGACAGGAACCAGCGGGAAAGGCTGATGCTATCAGCGGACCTCTTTGTCCGGGCCAGCGAACCCGCTGAGCTGACACCGGAAGCCAAAGCGTTCCTCGTGCAAAGATTCGGCCTTTTCGGCATTCGCCTTGGTGTTGCACTGATCCGGGGCGGAATCAGCAACCCCACGGAACTAGCCCATGAGTTGGCACGGCGCAGCGGACTTGGCCAGTTGCTCCAGAATATCGCCTCTTTGTTCCAAACCCGGGCGGACGCACTCAAGACCCGTGCCGCCGTCGTGGGTTTGGAAGCTTTGCTGCGCGGTTCACCGCGGGATACCGTGCTTCCGCTGGAAGCCGGCTTGGAGAGGCTGCAGGCTGGCGCGCACGAGTTCCGGGAGTTGAAACTCCTAGGGACGCTGCGAACGACGGGACTAAGCCTGACCCCGGAGTTGTCTGCGGAAGCCGAGCAGTTGGTAGGCGGCCACGGCAGTACCCCCCAGCTGAGGTTGGGCTTGGATCCCGGGGCAACCCCGGAGCAGATCAGTGAGGCGGCACGGAACGCCTTTAACCGTTGGCGGTTAATCGCGGAAAACCCGCTCACTGAGCCGGCCGCACTGGACGCATGCCGCGTAGTCCTGCGCAGTTGCGAAGGGATGTTGGCCGCAATTCCGGCCGTTCGCTAAGAAAACCGTTCGCTCAGCAGCCAGCTGGTGGTGGATGGGAGAAACAGCAGGATCAGGCCAGCAGCGGCCAGGATGAATTGGGCCGCCAAGAGCACAGTTGTCAGGACGCCATCGGCTCCGGGCGCCACCACGAAGTCGGCGGTGATGACGGTGACCACAGCGTGCAGGAGGACCAGCGGGGCCAAGGCCCAGCGCGCCCAGATGCGGCGTCTAAACAGGGCCGCCAGCAGGGTCGCTTCCATGGCCACCACCAGGGCCAGCATGGCGAGGCTTCCCAGGAACACCACCGCAGTGGCCCCCTCCACTGCATTGGCGTCGCCCTCGGGAACCATGCCTCCGATGACCCCCTTCAAGCGTTCGAAGTGGGAATCACGGCCCAGAAAGCCTGTGGCCACCACGGCTATCCCCGCCACGAAGCTGGCCACCCATAGTGAGCGCGACCATCGCGCTAGTGCGGGAGGTTTGACCACCGCTGCTATGGGCGGGGGCGTGGAAAGTGAAATGCCGGGGCGCGGCGGTGGTGCGGAGGGTGACGCGGGCCCGCTGACTGATGGCGTGGAGGAAGGTGTCTGCCGTGATCCATCAGGTTGCTGGGCCATGTTCCCTACTTCAGCTCGTCCGTATCATGCGGATCCGGCTCGGTACGCTTGGCATCGCCGGGTTTGAATCCGTTGTTTTTGGCGTCGCCGCTGCCATCGCCGGGCTTCTCGCCAAGATCGCGTTCCTTGGCTTCCAAGTCCGCTTTGAGCTTTTTCAGGCGATCGTCTTCAGCCTGGTTACGGCGGCGGGTTTCCAGGTTGCGGAGGAATTCGGGGTCGTCATCCGGAGCTGTGGGCTGGCGTCGAACCGGTGCGGCTTTGGGTTTGTTGTAAGGGCGGCCGAAAATGAACCAGAGGATCGCGCCCAGCAGCGGGAGGACGATCATCACAATGATCCACGCGGGTTTGGAGATCCCGCGTGTCTGGTGGCCGTCGGTGCGGATGACGTCCACCAAGGCATAGACAAAGATGACCAATACAATGACGACGCCTACAACCCGGAGCATGCACCAAGTCTAGTCGCCGGAAGCCAATCACTGGACGCCCTCTTGCGGCTGTGATCAGAGTGCAACCATCCGGGCGGCTAAACTTGGATGGTGGCTTTCCTGAAGTATTCCCTCATCCGCCTGGCACTGTTCGTGCCGTTGTTCGTGTTGTTCGCCTTTTTGGGGGTTGGTTGGATCCTGGCTGTGGTGTTCGCCGGTCTGATTGCCTTCGCCATCAGCTACCTCTTCTTCCAAAAACAGCGCGACGCCGCCACTGCGGCCATGCGCGAGCGTTTCTCCGGGCGGGCCAAGCCGATTCGCACCGCGGGTGAGGTTGAAGACGCCGCAGCCGAGGACGGCTTGGTAGAGAAAAACCCGGACATCGCCGTTAACAACGACAAACGCCCGGGCTCTGTCTAGGAGTTTTTGTACAGCTAACGCCCCTAAGAAGGCTTCTTGGGGGCGTTAGCTGTACAAAAACTCGTATAAAGGTTTAGAAGCCGCGGCTTAGGATCAGCCCCAGCGAGAACAGCAGGCTGTAGCCGAGGTTGATCATGCCGGTCTGCTTGAGGACCGGGATGAGGCTCTTGCGCTTCTTGCCGTTCACCATCAGCCAGGCAGGCATGAGGCACGCGGGGATCAGCAGCAGGACAATGAGCATCCACGGTTTGGTGGGTGCCAGCACGATCACCAGCAGAATGGCGACGGCCAGCATCAGGACGTAGCTTTCACGGGCATGCCTGTCACCAAGCCGCACAGCAAGGGTGCGCTTTCCTGCTGCCGCATCCGTGGGGATGTCCCTCACGTTGTTGGCCATCAGCAATGCGCAGGCAATGAGCCCGGTGCCGATCGCACCAATCACCGCGGCGAGGCTGACCTGCCCGGCCTGGGTGTAGGTGGTGCCAAGGGTGGCCACAAGACCGAAGAACACGAAGACAAAGACGTCACCCAAGCCCAGGTACCCGTAGGGATTCTTCCCGCCGGTGTATCCCCAAGCTGCCAGGACGCAGCCAATGCCCACCAGGATCAGCCACCACGTCTGGGTAATGATCACCAGGATCAGGCCGCAGATCATCGCCGCCCCGAAGAGCGCGAAGGCTGCCCATTTCACCTGCTCCGGTTTGGCTGCGCCGGAACCCACCAAGCGAAGAGGACCCACCCGGTCCTCGTCCGTCCCGCGGATCCCGTCCGAGTAGTCGTTGGCGTAGTTGACTCCGATTTGAAGCAAGAGAGCCACAAGTGCCGCCAGGATCGCGTTCGGCAGCCGGAAAGCCTGGAGCTCGTACGCCGCTGCCGAACCGATGAGGACCGGCGCAATCGCCGCGGGCAGTGTGCGGAGCCGGGCTCCTTGAATCCATTGTGCAGCTGTCGCCACGTGTAGTACCTCGTGTATTTCGCGGTTGATCTTGAGTCAGGCTCGGGAGGAAGAACGTGTCTATTGTCCCTGATGCAGATTGGAAAGCAGGTCAATCATGGCCATGCGGTCCGGTTTTCCGTTGGGAAGCATCGGCAGTTCCTTCTCGGCCAGCACCGTCTTGGGTGCAAGGACGCCCAGTGCCTCTTCGCGTCGGGCGGTGAATCCCTTCACGCCTTCGGGCGAGGGATCGGTCACGGCAACGTAGGCTGCCACGGCCTGGCCCCATTCGCGCGACGGGACGCCGGTCACGAAAGCCGCGGTGACGCCGTCGAGCTCTTCCAACTTGCCTTGGATGTATGCGGCGGAGGCTTTGACGCCGCCGGTGATGATCACGTCATCGGCGCGGCCCAGAACCGTAAGCTTGCCGTCGTCGGACAGTTCCCCAAGATCCCCGGTGATGTACCAGCGGGTCCCGTCTTCCTCGAAGAACGCAGCCTTTGAAGCCCGGGCAGCATCCATATAGCCTGCCGCCACGGTGTCGCCACCCAGCAGGATGCGGCCTTCCAGTTCGCCCTGGCCGATGCGGACCTCGACGCCGTCCAACGGCTCGCCATCGTAGACGCACCCCCCGCAAGTCTCGGCTGAGCCGTAGGTGGTCACCACCTTGAGTCCCTGCTCCCGGGCAGTGCTGAGGAGTTCAGCCGAAGCGGGTGCGCCGCCCAGCAGAATCGCGTTGAAGCGGCGCAGCACGGCGAGGGTTTCGGGCGCGGGGGAGTCCAGCAGCCGCTGGAGCTGCGTGGGCACCAGGGAGGTAAAACGGATCTTGTCCGTGAGTTCCTCGGCCGCTGCTGTGAAGGCCTCAGGCGTGAAGCCCTTGGACTGGTCCATGACCCACGGGCGCGTGCCCGCATACAGCGAACGGACCAGCACCTGAACCCCGGCCACATACTGCAGGGGGAGGGCCAGCAGCCACTGGCCTTCGCCGCGCAGGGCCATGGCTGTGGACACGGAGGACGCAGCCAGGGCGTCAATGGTCAGAACGGTGGCTTTGGGCGTCCCCGTGGAGCCGGAGGTGCGGACCACAACGGCTGCCTCTTCGACGCCGGTCTCCACCGGAACCGCTTGCGGCTCGCCGAGTTCGTCCACGACGATTTCGACGGCGGGGCCCTCGCCGTGGAGGGCGGCCATCAGGGCTTTGAGTATGGGATCGATGTCCACCGGGTGTCCTAGAAGTAGTAAGGGAAGTTGGACCAGTCGGGATCGCGCTTCTGGAGGAACGCTACTTTGCCCTCCACGGCCTCGTCCGTCATGTACGCGAGGCGGGTGGCTTCGCCGGCAAATACCTGCTGCCCGGCGAGGCCGTCGTCTGCCAGGTTGAAGGCAAACTTGAGCATGCGAATGGCCTGCGGAGATTGGCGGGCGATGTCCGCGGCGTATTCCAGGGCCACTTCTTCCAGCCGTTCATGATCCACGGCCTCGTTGACAGCGCCCATCCGGACCATGTCTTCGGCAGAGTATTCGCGGGCCAGGAAGAAGATCTCCCGCGCGGCCTTCTGACCGATTTGGCGGGCCAGCAGCGCAGAGCCGTATCCGGCGTCGAAACTTCCCACGGTGGCGTCGGTCTGCTTGAACTTGCCGTGCTCGCGCGAGGCGATGGTGAGGTCGCTGACCACGTGCAGCGAGTGGCCGCCACCGGCCGCCCAACCATTTACCACAGCGATCACCACTTTGGGCATGGTGCGCATGAGGCGCTGGACTTCAAGAATGTGGAGGCGGCCGGCGCGGGCGGGGTCTATGGTCTCCTGGGTATCCCCTTCGGCATAGCGGTACCCGTCCCTGCCGCGGATCCGCTGGTCTCCGCCGGAGCAGAACGAGTGGCCGCCGTCTTTCTCCGAGGGGCCGTTACCCGTGAGCAGGACGGTGGCGACGTCGGGTGTCATGCGGGCATGGTCCATGGCGCGGTAGAGCTCGTCCACGGTGCCCGGGCGGAACGCGTTACGGACCTCGGGGCGGTTGAAGGCGATGCGGACCGTGGGGAGGTCCTTGACGGAGCCGTCCGTTGAACGCTCAACCTGCCGGTGATAGGTCATGTCTTTGAAGTCGTCGAAGCCGGAAACGGTGCGCCAGCGTGAGGGGTCAAAGACGTCGGAAACCTTGGCAGGGAGTTGGTTGTTCACACCCTGAGTCTAGTAATGGCCTTAGCTGATGCAGAACTCGTTGCCCTCGGGGTCGGCCATGGTGTGCCATTCGTGGGGTCCTTGGTTGGCGGTCCATAAGTGTTTGGCACCGCGTGCTTCCAGCTGTTTACGCACGTCGTCCTTGTCACGGCCGTCCAGGCGGACGTCCCAATGGACGCGGTTTTTGACGGACTTTTGGTTGGGATCCGTTTGGAACAGGATCCGCCGGCCCGTCTTGGGGTCTTTGTCCTCGGCGGGCACAATTGCGCAGCCCTCGGCCCACACCAGCTTGCCCTTGTGGGTGATGGTCTGGGCCTCGGTGGCGTGGCCCTGCTCGATCATGGAGCGGATAAAGGCCTCGTCCTGGGGCTCCACGGTCCACTCAAGGGTTTTTGCCCACCAATCGGCGAGTTCGTGGGGCTTCTTGCAGTCGACTACTACCTGGATGTTCAGTGTCATGCCCTCAAGCTATTCCCGACTGCGGGTGGCCGGGTAGGGCCTTGCGGTCAGCTTCCGTCCGCGTTACCACTAATGCCAGTTAGTTGGGGAGGAGTTCGGGCGGGACGGCGTAGATGAGGACCACGGCCATGAGGTTCTTGGCGGCGTGGACAAAATAGGAGAACATCAGGTTCTTGCCCGTCCACACGTACACCGCCACCAGCACCACGGCCATGCCCAGGTAGGGAGCCAACGCAGGCAGTGCGAGTCCTTCGCGGCCCACCACGTGGATCGACGCGAACACCACCACAGAGATGACGCAGCAGAGCCAGATGTTCAGGTACCGCGACAACTTGCCGATCAGGAGATGCCGGAAAAGGTACTCCTCCACGAATGGGCCCAGGATCACCAGCAGCGGCACCATCAACCACGCCGGCACCTGTTGCAGCATGCCCTGGATGCCCAGCTGGTTCTCAGAGCTTTGGGCGCTCCCGAAGGCCGCCACCAGCAGGGCTGTAAGGATCAGCATCACCACGATGGCCAGCGGCACCATGCCCAGCGTGAACCATGGACGGGTCCCCAGGATTTTGAGGTCGCGCCCGGCTACGCGCCAGGCCGACGCCACGGCGAATATTCCGACGCCGGCATAAAAGATCGCGTTGACGGCATAAGACGCTGTGGCAGGGTCCGCAAAAAGCTGCAGCATGAGCCGGTTGAGCGTCTCGCCAGCCAGCAGGAAGTAGGCGGTGAAGCCAACATATGCGGCCACGGCAATGGCGTCCAAGACAGTAAACCTGTACAACGGTGCCTTGGTGGAAAGAGAGCCCATGTGACCAGCCTAGCTTTGCCGGGTGGCAGTTGCTTGGCTACACTTTTCGGTATGCCTAACTTTTCGTTTCGGCGCGCCAAAGACGTCCGCCGTTTCGCTGCTGTCCTTACCGCGATCTCACTTGCCCTGGGAGTCACCGCGTGCGGAGGGAATTCCTCGGCCGGAAGCGATGACAAACCGGTGGTGCTCACAACGTTCACCGTGCTGGCGGACGTTGCAAAAAACGTTGCAGGAGACAAACTGCGCGTAGAGTCCATCACCAAAGCCGGAGCTGAAATCCACGGCTATGAACCGACGCCAGGCGATATTCGGAAAGCCGCCCAAGCCGACCTCATCCTTGACAACGGGCTGAATCTCGAAGCCTGGTTCGCCCAGTTCGTCGAAGACCTTGATGTGCCGCACGTAGTAGTCAGCGATGGTGTGGAGGTCATGCCCATTGCCGAGGACTCCTACCAAGGCAAGCCGAACCCCCATGCATGGATGTCGCCCAAGAACGTTCAGATCTACGCCAACAACATGGCCACGGCTTTCGCCAAGCTGGCTCCTTCCCACGCTGCCGAGTTCGAAGCCAACGCGAAGGCCTACAACACCCAACTTCAGGCCGTGCAGGACGAGATGGTATCCAAACTGTCCGTCCTTTCGGAAAAACAGAGGGCGCTGGTCACCTGCGAAGGCGCATTCTCCTACTTGGCCCGCGACGCAGGCCTCAAAGAGGTGTACATCTGGGCTGTGAACGCGGAGCAGCAGGCCACGCCGCAGCAGATCACGCGGGCCATCGAATTCGTCAAGGAGAACCAGGTTCCGGCCGTTTTCTGTGAATCCACGGTGTCCGACGCACCCATGCAGCAGGTTGTCGGAGCCACCGATGCCAAGTTCGGCGGGGTGCTCTACGTTGATTCCCTCTCTGAAGCGGACGGGCCCGTTCCCACGTACCTGGACCTCATGCGCCATGACGCAAAGGTCATCACCACGGCGCTGACAGGAGGAACCTCATGAGCACACCCACGATCGCTGTTGAGGGCGTCACGGTTCACTACGGTGACGTCCTGGCCCTGGACAAGGCATCCCTCACCTTGGAGCATTCGCGGATCTGCGGATTGGTGGGCATGAATGGCTCCGGCAAGTCCACTCTGTTCAAAGTCATCATGGGCATGGTCAAACCGGATTCCGGCAGGGTGCTCATCAATGGTCAACCTCCGGTGAAAATGCGCAAGGACGCGGGGATCGGCTACGTTCCCCAAAGCGAAGACGTTGACTGGGCATTTCCCCTGTCCGTCCGGGATGTGGTGATGATGGGCCGCTACGGGCACTTGGGATTCACGCGCCGGCCCCGTAAAGCCGACCGGGACGCCGTCGAGCATGCTTTGGAACGCGTGGAGCTGAGCGAGTACGCCGACCGGCAGATCGGTCAATTGTCCGGTGGGCAGAAAAAGCGGGCTTTCGTTGCCCGCGGCATTGCGCAAGGCGCCACCATGATGCTGCTGGACGAGCCGTTCGCGGGCGTGGATAAACGGTCTGAGGCTACTATCACCAGGCTGCTCCGCGAGCTTGCGGACAACGGAGCCACCATCCTCATCTCCACCCATGACCTACACGCCCTGCCCCAACTCTGTGACGAAGCAGTGCTCCTGATGCGCAAGGTGCTCATGCATGGAAGCCCGGACACCGTGCTCCAGCCGGAGAACCTCGCCATGGCCTTCGGCCTCGATGTCATGAACAGGGGCTAAGCCATGGAATTCCTCCTGGAACCCCTCAGCTACGACTTCATGGTCCGGGCCCTGGCAACCACCGCCATCGCTGCGGTGGTATGCGCCGTCCTGAGCTGCTGGCTCGTCCTGATCGGCTGGTCCCTCATGGGCGACGCCGTCTCGCATGCGGTGCTTCCCGGCGTCGTCCTTGCCTACATCGTGGGTGCGCCGTTCGCGCTGGGCGCGTTGGTGTTCGCCCTGATCGCGGTGACGTTGATCGGCGTGGTACGGAATACCAGCCGGGTGAAGGAAGATGCTGCGATCGGCATCGTGTTCACCTCGCTGTTCGCACTGGGCCTGGTGCTGATCTCCGTGACCCCGAGCCAGACCGACCTGAATCACATCATCTTCGGAAACCTTCTGGGCGTCAGTGTTCCGGACCTCATCCAAGTGGTGGTCCTGGGTGTGGTGGCCTTCGCGATCCTGATCCTCAAACGCCGTGACCTCACGCTCTATGCCTTTGACCCCACGCACGCCCACGCGATCGGACTCTCTCCGCGCAGGCTCGGCGCCCTGCTCCTAGGGCTGCTGGCGCTGACCTCCGTGGTTGCCCTTCAGACTGTGGGTGTGGTGCTGGTGGTGGCCATGCTGATCATCCCGGGTGCCACCGCGTACCTGCTGACCGACCGGTTCGCCCGGATGCTGGTGATTGCCCCCGTCATTTCAGTGGTGTGCTCCGTGGCCGGCATCTACCTCAGCTACTATCTGGACACGGCTTCCGGGGCCATGGTGGTCCTTACTCAGGGAGTGGTGTTCGGCTTTGTGTATCTGTTCAGCCCGCGGCAGGGACTGATCGGTACGCGACTGGCCAAAGCCCGCAGGAAGCGGGCCCTCGCCACAGCTACCGCGCGCTGACAGGGGACCGCATCACCGCGATATCGCCATAGGCGTTGCGGGCGCGGATCTCCACTCTGTCCACGGTGTCGCCCGGTCCGTTGGTAGCTTCGAGGGCATTGCGCACACGTCCGTATTTGGTGCTGAGGTCGAGCCACGCGGCAGTGCCTTCAGACACACCCACGGCCAGCGTGCCGGCAGCAGTCTGAACTGTGAGGCTGCCGGCGGCCACTTCGCCCACGGTGACATCGCCGCTGGATGTTTTGACGGTGGTGGAAAGGCCGGCCCGTTCCAGCGAAATGTCGCCGTTGGCTGCGCTAACGCTCAGTTCTCCGGAAGCGTGGGCGATGTACGTATTGCCATTGCCGTTCTTGACGGTGGCAACTCCGTCCAGGTGATGGATGCGGATTTTTCCTGAGCCCGTCTTGATTCGGGACCGGCCCACAGCGTGCTCCACCGTGATGTCTCCCATGTCCGTGTGTGCCCGCAGCTCGCCGCAGTGATCGACGCGGATGTGGCCAAGGTCGGTTTTGAGGTCGGCTGCGCCGAATTCGCCTTCGCAACGGAGGTCTCCCATGGCGGACTTCAGCTCCAGGCTGCTGCCGGTAGGAACCTCCACCGTGATCTCTACAGCGCCGCCGTCGCTGAACCAGCTATGGCGGAACGATGGGTGAAGCCTTACCTGCAGGCGGCCGTCGGAGTAGTCCACGGTGGTCTGCTCGGCCATTTTGACGTCCAGGTTTCGTGTGGCCTTGCGGGGTTGGACCGTCACCTCGGTGTCGTGGCGATCTTGGGCTACCACCTGGATATCGCCGCGGACGGAGACGTCAATGACGACGGCGATTGGCTGGGGGGTCTGGAAGGTTGCCATTAGCGGGCCCATCCTGTGAAGTTTTGCTCGCCGGGTTCGCGGCGTGTGCCTTTCCTGGGCGCGTTGCCGCCGTTCAACGCTTCGGCGATGGTGCGGACCAGCCAGGAGTTCACGGAAAGGCTGTCCCGGCCGGCCGCCTCTTCAACTTGTTGCTTGAGCTGATCCGGAAGCCGGAGCGTGGTGCGCGAGGTACTGGTGCCATCAAAGTCTTCTGGTGCCATGGTGCCTTGGATGGTTTGTTCGATCATGGCCTCGAAGTCCCCGCCGTGCGGATTTGTGACCACGAATTCCGGGTCACGGCCCCGGAGCCTGACTTCCACGGACCCGGGAGCGAGCTCCAAGGTAATCTCGCTGGCGGCATCAGAGAGGGCCTCCAGGAGGATCAGACGGACCGTGGATTCGACAGCGGCAGTGAGGCGTTCGCTGAGGGCGCGAGCCTCCGGGCCGCCAGCCTCGGCGGCGGTCTCCAGCTGGTGCTGCACCGCCGTGATGTACTGGTTTAGCTGCATGACACCATTGTGACGCCATTTTGGTGTCATCACAATGGTATTTCGGAACAACTGACGCCAAGGGGTGTTGCGTCGGCTTGACGCATCCGGCTTCCGCCGTCAGGCTTGAGCAATGAAGTCTTGAGCGCAGCCCCCTCCCAACGGCTGCATCCCGAGTACCCACATGGCTTTCTGCCACCCACTGCGGACTTGCGAGGATTCCTCTTGACTAACCACCTGCACCTTTCCAGCGTTTCCCACGGCTACGGGGACCGCCAACTCCTGAATGCTGTTGACCTGGCCATCCACCACGGCGAACACGTCGCTATTGTCGGCGAAAACGGCGCCGGTAAATCCACCATGCTTCGCTTGCTGGCCGGTGTGGAGACGCCCGACGACGGCACGGCGGGTTTGTCCGGTAACCCCGGCTACCGCGTGGGTTACCTCGCGCAAACCCACGGGTTCTCCGAGTCCCTGACCGTAGGTGACGCCATTGATGCTTCCCTTGGTTCGCTGCGTTCCCTGGAGGCACGTATTGCCGAGCTTGAGTCGGGTTTGGCTGACGCCGATTCGGAGGATTTGGAGCTCTACGGAAGCCTGCAAACGGAGTACCAACTCCGTGAAGGCTACGCTGCCGAATCCCGGGTGGAATCAGCGTTGGACAAGCTGGGGCTGGGAGGCTTGGACCGGCGTCGAACACTGGGGTCTTTGTCCGGCGGCGAGCAGGAGCGGGTAGCGCTGGCCTGTCTTTTGGCCGACCCGGCTGAGGCCTTGCTGCTGGACGAGCCCACCAATCATCTGGATGCGAACGGCACGGCCTGGCTTGAGTCGAGATTGGCGGCGCATCGGGGCACGGTTGTGGTGGTCTCGCACGATCGCGTGCTGCTGCGGAAGGTGGCCAGCACCATCATCGAAGTTGACGCTGACCGGCGGTCCGTAAACCGGTACGGGAACGGATATGAGGGCTACCTCCGCGAAAAGGCGGCCGAGCGTGTCCGCTGGATCCAGGAATACGATCAATGGCTCGACGCCATGGCTGCTGAACGCCACCAGGCTGCCACGGTTGCAGATGGCATGGGCTATGGCCGCAAACGCGACAACGACAAGATGGCGTTCGGATTCAAGACCGGAACCTGGCAAAGCGCCGCGGCCAGTAAAGTCCGTAACGCCCAGGAGCGGCTGCGCAGGCTCGAGGACAACCCGGTGGATCGGCCACCAGTGCCGTTGAAATTGGCAGCACCGTCCCGGGCCGCGGCCGTGGCGGAGATTGCGTCCGCTCCCGCGTTGGAAGCCAGAGGTGTGAGTGTCCCCGGGCGTCTCCAGCCCACCGATCTTAGGGTGGAAACCGGACAGAAAGTGCTCATCACCGGCCCCAACGGCGCTGGCAAGTCCACGCTGCTGTCCGTCCTTGCCCGGACTCTGGAGCCCGCTGCAGGCACTGTGAACGTCAACGGCAAGGTGGGCTATCTGCAACAAGAACTCGAGGTGCCCGCCCGGCCCGGGCTGCGGCTGCTCCCTGCGTTCGCTGCGGGATTGGGCGGCAACATCGACGAACATGCTGAGGGGCTGCTGCGGCTGGGGCTGTTCCGGCCGGCCGAATTCCACGTTCCTGTGGGCGGTTTGTCCGCAGGTCAACAGCGCCGACTTGCCCTTGCCCGGCTTCTCCTGGGTGGATTCGACACCATGATCGTGGACGAGCCGACCAACCATTTGGCGCCGGTGCTGGTGGAGCAGCTGGAAGCGGCTCTTGCTTCCTTTGAGGGCACGGTGGTGATTGTGAGCCACGATCGTGCGTTGGGGGAGTGGTTCGATCGAAGTGCTTCCCACCATGCCCGCCCCGCTGCGGGCACGTGGGTGCGGTACGGGATGCAGGGCGGCGAATTGCAGTAGTCCCCGGGCGGCTTCCCTGCCGGTGAGCTGTTGGCAAAGAGATGGTTACCGCATGGCCCGAAGGTGGAAACACGGCGTCGAGCGTCCTGAAACAGCGGCAATGGATCATGGGAAGGGAACGGCCGAAAGGACTTGTCCCGTGATCATTCAGAATCTCTTCCTGCAGGGCATCTACACCTTTGACGGCGCTGGCCTGGACAAACCGGTGCCCCTCCATGCCGAGCTCTCCCACTTCGTGCCCGATGGCGTTATCAACCAGACGCTCTACTTTCGCGGGGGCAATTCGAGCCCGGAACTGGTCACCGTGGTGCTGATGCGGGACCGCATTCCCATGCGCTATTTCCCCATTGGAGCCAAGAGCGATGTTCATATCCCGCTCAGGGTAGTGGAAGACACCGAGGGCGGATCGGTGATTGAGCTTTTCATCGTGGCTCCAGTGGGAACCAGGGGATATGTGGTGGTGGACCTGGGGATGGTGGAGCACTGATGAGCGTGCTGGTGAAGAAGCGGCTGGTGGTGATCGGCAACGGCACGGCCGGCGCGCGGGCAGTGGAAGAGGTCCTGGCCAGGGGTGGCGCGGATCTTTTCGACATCACGGTGTTCGGCGACGAACCCTATGGGAATTACAACCGGACCAGGCTTGGGCGGGTGCTGTCCGGGAAGGAAAGTGAGGCGGACATACTCATCCATTCCCTGCCCTGGTACCAGGAGAACAACATCACGTTTCATGCAGGGGTCCGGGTGGAATGCATCGACAAGTTCAGCCGGCACGTCTTCGCCGCCGATGGCCGCGTTGTCCAGTACCGCCAGTTGATCATCGCAACCGGCAGCCGCCCGTTCCTGCCACCCATGGCCGGGCTCCACACTCCCAGCGGAACCATCCGCA
The DNA here is from genome assembly GCF_006964045.1 of Arthrobacter sp. TS-15. Taxonomy (NCBI): domain Bacteria; kingdom Bacillati; phylum Actinomycetota; class Actinomycetes; order Micrococcales; family Micrococcaceae; genus Arthrobacter; species Arthrobacter sp. TS-15. The sequence goes on from NZ_SDXQ01000024.1 coordinate 30,629, forward strand.
ACGGAGTCTTTACCTTCCGAAGCTTGGACGATGCCCGCAGGATGATCACGTTCGCTCAGCAGGAGCACCACCGACGGGCAGCGGTGATTGGCGGGGACTCATTCGCTCTGGAAGCAGCCCGAGGTCTGGAGTCCTGCGGTCTGGAGGTGGAGGTTCTTTCCGGAAGCCGGGTCACCGCGATCCTCGGGGCTGATCGCATCACGGGACTGAGCGTACGCAACGAACCTGATATCGACTGCCACATGGTGGTGGTCTCCGCAGGCGTCCGACCGAACGTGGACGTCGCCGTCGTCAGTGGTTTGGCGGTTGAGCGGGGAATCGTGGTGGACGATCACCTGAGGGTGATGGACGAGGACGACATTTACGCAGTAGGTGAGTGTGTCCAGCACCGCGGTGAGGTGTACGGGATGGTGGCGCCCTTGTGGGAGCAGGCCGCCGTGTTGGCCGACCAGATCACGGGCTCGGATCGCAGCTCGATATACCTGGGAACCAGAGCCGCGGCGTAGCCGGAAGACGCCTTATCCGCACCCACCTGTTGCCTGCGTCACGGGCATTCGCGTTAATCCCGTAAGATAGACGGGTTGCGCGAAGCTTCGGCGTTCTGCGTCCTTTGTCACACTTCGGGCCCTCCAAAGAGGGAAAGATCGAATTTTGTGTGCCAAAGCCGCCTGTGTCCCGGCACTGGCGTAACACCTACAGCAACACCCCAACCCACAAGGAACAGCTGTGCCGCAAAGTACTCCCACAGATCTCCAGAGCCCCAAGGCCTCATCTGCAGCCTCGGACTCCAACCTCAGCGCCGAGGGATATCAGAAGACCCTAAGCCGCCGTCACGTCACCATGATCGCCATGGGTGGCGCCATTGGCGTCGGCCTCTTCATGGGCGCCGGTGGCCGCCTGGCCTCCACCGGCCCGGCCCTGATCTTCTCCTACGCCATTGCCGGCGTCATCGCATACCTGCTGATGCGCGCCCTCGGCGAACTCATCATGTACCGCCAGACCTCCGGCTCGTTCGTAAGCTACGCCGGCGAAATGTTCGGCAAGAAGGGCGCCTTCCTTTCCGGCTGGATGTACTTCATCAACTGGGCCATGACAGGCATTGCTGAGCTGATCGCGATCGGCCTGTACTTCCAGTTCTTCTTCCCCAACGTGCCCATTGAACTGTCCGCCATTGCCGCATTGGTGCTGCTGGTGGCCGTGAACCTGTTCAGCGTCAAGGCGTTCGGCGAATTCGAATTCTGGGCATCCTGCCTCAAGGTCGCGGCCATCGTGATCTTCCTGGCTGTTGGCACATTCATGGTGGTCACCAACGCCAAGGTAGGCGACGGAAACGCGTCTGTGGCCAACCTCTTCCACGAAGACGGTGGCATGTTCCCCAAGGGCGGCCTGGTGATGATCCTGGTCCTCAACGCCGTGATCTTCGCTTACAACGCCATCGAGCTCGTCGGCATTACTGCTGGTGAGATGGAAAACCCGGAACGCGAAGTTCCCAAGGCGATCCGCGCCGTCGTGATCCGTATTGTGGTCTTCTACGTCGGTTCGGTGACGCTGCTGGCTATGCTGCTGCCGTCCGACCAGTACGTGGCAGGCACCTCGCCGTTCGTTACCGTGTTCGGCCAGATGGGCCTCGGCTGGATGGGTGACGTCATGAACATGATCGTCATCACCGCCGCGCTGTCCTCCTGCAACTCGGGCCTGTACTCGATCGGCCGCATCTTCCGCACCATGGCCAACAACGGCCACGCTCCGCAATGGCTCACCAAGATGTCCACACGCCACGTGCCGTACGCGGCCATCCTGGCCATCGGTGGCGTGTACCTGGTGGGAATTCTCCTCAACATCTGGCTGGGCGGCTCGCATGCGTTCGACCTCGCACTGAACACCGCGTCCATCGGCGTGATCTTCACCTGGGGCTCCATCTTCGCGAGCCAGATTGCCCTGCGAAAGAAGCGCGGCAACGTCTCCAGCCTGCCGATGCCCGGTTCGCCGTGGACCAGCTGGCTCGGCCTCATTGCGCTGCTGGCCATCACCGTGCTGATTGGTTTCGATTCCATGACGGACAAGGAAACCGGCGAGGTCTTCCTGCTGGGCCTGTGGACCCTTGCCACGATCCCGTTCTTCGCATTGGTGCTGTGGCTCGGGTGGCAGAAGGTCAAGAACAACGAGCCCAAGAGCGAGTTGTTCAGCTAAGGCTCCAAACGCTTTAGACGCTTCAAACGTACGACGGCGCGTGCCTCCTTTCGGGGGCACGCGCCGTTTGCGTTTGCGGACCCGGCGTTGTGAGGCCTGCTTTGCTCGTTATTCATGGCGCATAGGGTGCAGAGCGGGCCTCGCAACGGGAGGTGTCCGTGTTGTGAGGCCTGCTTTGCTCGTTATTCCTCGCGCATAGGGTGCAGAGCGGGCCTCGCAACGGGAGGTGTCCGTGTTGTGAGGCCTGCTGTGCGTTCTAGCCGAGCTTGGGGATCAACACCGGTGTGTTCTTCTTGTAAGCCTCGTACCCCGCTTCGCCGCCCCAGGTCTTGTCCGCCTTCTTCTCCAGCAGGGGGATGCCACTGACCCTGGTGAGGAGGAGGGCCACGAAGACCGGTGAGATCATGGCAACCCACTGCCAGCCTTGGAGTACGGGGATGGTGACGATCGCAACGCCAATCCAGAGCAGGATTTCGCCAAAGTAGTTCGGGTGCCTGGACTTGGACCACAGCCCAGTGGATATGAACTTGCCCTTGTTGGCGGGGTTGGCCTTGAACCGGCTCTTTTGCAGGTCGGCCACAATTTCGATGGCGAACCCGGCTGCCCACACTAAGAGCCCCACGATGGCCAGCCAGTCCACGGCCACCCGGTTGGTGCTTGTGATGGCCACCCAGGCGGCTGCTGCCGTGAAGACCACCCAGAGTCCCTGCATGGTCCAGACGTTCAGAAAGCGGATGAACGAGGGCTTGATCTCGTCGAATCGATCGTCCTTGCCTGCTTTGTGGATCCGCCGCGACAGGAAGGTGCCCAGGCGGAGTGCCCAAGCGGTCACCATGGCCGCGAGGAGCAGCGAGCGGGCGTCAATTCCGGGTGTGGCAAGCACCAAAAACACTGTGATGGCTACGTAGGTCAGCGAACCGGTGAGGTCGAAGAATTTTTCCGTCTGGGCTTTGAAGGACGGGATGAAGACGATCCATTGAATGATGAAGGCGGCGGCTACTGCTGCCGCAAAGAGTGGAATGCCTGCCAAGACTTGCCCATGCTGGCTTCCTGCCCAAGCGACCAGTGCCCCCAGCAGCACTACCACGGGAAGGGCAATGAGGCCCTTCCTGTCTGAATCCTTCACGGCGTGGTTCCTTTCGCGGTGGGTCCCTCGCGACGAGTCGTGAAGGATTACCTAGCCTGTTTGATGTTCAATCTATTTTGATTACTATATAACCATGCAAAACCATGAAAGTGCTACCGAAGGCTCGGAACATCCGGTTTCCCTGACCTTGCAGGGCCTATTCGGCCTCGCGAACGAGACGGAACGTGAGGTAGCCCGGACTCTGGGCCTCAACCTCACCGACTACAGGGCGCTGACCGTCCTTGCTGACTCCGGACCCGTCACCGTTGGAGCACTTGCCGCGGACCTGGGTGCAACAGCGGCCACCACCACAGCGCTGGTCAGCCGCTTGGAAATGCATGGTTACGTTGAACGCATGCGCAGTACCGAGGACCGGCGCCAAGTGCACGTGAACGTTACAGAGGTGGCATCCAGCAAGGTCAAGGACCTGATGCTGCCATTGCTGTCCGCCGCCAGCCGGCAACTGGACGCATTGCCGCAGGACCGCCAGGAAGTCGTCACGGACTTCCTGGACGCCGTCTTGAACCTCATGCAGGATCACTTGCAAGCGATATCAACAGAGGGTGTCCGATGAGAGAATTCACCTCCCCGCCGATGGTTGACGCCACGGTTCACCGCAATGCCACCGACCTTCTCATGCAACGTTTGCGGACCAGCCCAGGGCATGTTGCCTTCGAAGTCCGCGAGCCCGGTGCTGCCATCACCGATCCGTGGCGGCAGGTAACCACCGAGCAGTTCGTGGATGAGGTTCGCGCCCTCGCCAAGGGCTTCATCGCAGCCGGGATTCAACCGGGTGAGTCGCTGGCCATCATGTCCCCAACCCGTTACGAATGGGCGCTTGCCGACATGGCGGCCTGGTTCGCCGGCGCCGTCGTGGTTCCTGTTTATGAAACCTCCGCGGCACCGCAGGTGACAGCGATCCTTGCCGATGCCGACGTCCGGCTCGCCGTGGGGGGCAGCGCCGAACACGCGGCGCTTTTGGAGCAGGGCTTCGCGGGAGCCGGACTGACGGTGTTGGGGATCTGGACCTTTGATGCCCAGCCGGGCGCTGACCTGTCTGACCTGGTGGCGCGTGGCGCCGGCATTCCGGACCACACCGTAGAGGAACGGCGGCTCCTTGCTGACCTCCATAGCGTTGCCACCATCGTGTACACCTCCGGAACAACAGCCGCTCCCAAGGGTGCCCTGATCACGCACGGCAACTTTGTGGGACAGGTAATGAATGTGGCGGCCGCGTACACCGAGGTGGTCCGTGAAGGCGGCAACACCATCATTTTCCTGCCCATGGCGCATGTGCTGGCCCGCGGGCTGCAGCTGATCTGCCTGGCCAACGGCATGCGCATCGCCCACCTGTCCGATCCCCGCGACGTCGTGCCAGCCCTGGGTGCCCTGAGGCCCACGTTCCTGGTGGTGGTCCCGAGGGTCCTCCAGAAGATCCAGGCATCCGCGGCTGCTGCCGCAACGCAGAAACGTCTGGGGCGGGTATGGTCTGCAGCGCAGCGCACCGCTGTGGAGTGGGGCAGGTTCGCAGAAGCGCACGACGCCGACCCCCGGCTGCGTGCCTCAGCCGGCCTCCGCGTCAGACGCGCCCTGTTCGACCGCCTCTTCTACTCGCGGCTGCGGCAGTTGGTGGGTGGGCGGCTGGACTACCTGCTATCCGGTGCAGGCGCCCTTGACGCCGAACTATCCCTGTTCTTCCGAGGATTAGGGCTTCCTGTGATCGAAGGCTACGGCCTCACCGAAACCACGGCACCGCTGACTGGCAACCTTCCCGGGGCCATCAACTCCGGGTCGGTGGGCGTTCCCATGCCGGGGACCACCGTCCGGCTCTCGGAACAAGGAGAAGTGCTGGCGCGCGGCGTGGGCGTTTTCTCCGGGTATCGCCGCGACGCAGACAACGCGGAAGCCTTCGTTGACGGATTCTTCCGTACAGGCGACCTCGGCGAACTGGACCACTTGGGCCGCCTGACACTGAAGGGTCGCATCAAGGATGTGATCGTTACTGCCGGTGGCAAGACCATCTCACCAGCCATCTGGGAGGGCTATGTAGAAGGTGATCCCTTGGTGGCCCACGCCGTCATGGTGGGGGAGGGCAAGCCCTATCTGGGCGGGCTGGTGCTCCTGGACCCCGAATCAGTGGCCGCATGGGCTGAGCGCGAAGGCATCTCCGAGCTGAAGGGCCTCACGATTCCGGACGACGGCGGTGCTGTCCAGATTGACGACGTCCGGCTTCTGGCCGTGATTGGTAAGGCCGTCAGCGCTGCCAATTCCAAAATTGCCCGCTCCGAGCAGGTGCGCCGGTTCGTTTTGTTGCTGACAGACCTCAGTGAGGCCAACGGATTTGTCACTCCCACCATGAAGCTCAAACGGAGTGCTTTCACCAGCCGCGCAAGCCACATTGTGGAAAGCCTCTACAACCAGCCCCGGAGTCGAGCATGAAGCGGTGGTTGCTCGCCTACGCCCTGGCAGCAGTGATCTTCGCCGCGATCGATGTCGTCTGGATCCTCACTGTGGCGCAGCGGCAGTATCAGAGCCAGATGGGGCATCTCCTGGCAGCCAGCCCGCAGCCGGTCGCGGCCGTGCTGTTCTACCTCGTCTTCGTTGCGGGGATAGTGCACTACGGGGTGCGGCCCGGGAGGGCGGACTCGACGCTGCGCCGGCGGATCTTCGCAGGTGCCTTGTTCGGTTTCTTCACCTACGCAACCTGGGCGTTGACGGCGCTCGCTGTCCTCAAGGACTTCCCTGCCCTGGTGGCCTTGACTGACATCGCTTGGGGCGTTGGTGTGTGCGGTGTGGTCACGTGGCTTACGGTGGTGCTGCTTCGACTGATTCCGTGGGGACGCCCGGCGTCTTAGGCCTTTGCGGTTTGGAGTGTCGGGGGTCGGGTCTAGGCTCGATGTATGGAACACACCACCACCTTGACGCAGCACGTCAACGCACGCCCGGAGAAGGTTTGGGCCGTCATTTCGGACATTCCCGGCTCGGCCGGCACGCTCTCAGGCATCAACTCAATCCAGATGCTCAGTGAAGGCCCCTACAGGGAGGGAACGCGCTGGAAGGAAACCCGGACCATGATGGGTAAGCAGGAGACGGTTGAGATGTGGGTTTCCGAGACTGACCCTCCGCGGAGCACCACGGTCAAGGCAGTTCAGGGCGGTGCGGACTACACCACCCGTTTCAACCTCACCGAGCGCGATGGCGGTACGGATCTGACCCTGACCTTCGGCGCCGAGGTGATCAATCCCTCGCTCATCAGCAAGGTGGGGATGGCCCTGTTCGGGAAGTTAGGGATGAGCATGACCCGTAAGGCTCTCAGCAAGGACCTCGCCGAGATCGCTGCCAAAGCGGAATCGCTCTGATGGCGGTTGCGAAGGTTGCCGCGCCCAAGATTTCGCCGGTGCGCCTGGATGAACTACGCGACAACGACGCCCCGGACTTCCAGCGTGGCGAACGGTACGACGGCGTCAGGCTCACCCGTGTTTCTGCCGACGGAGAGGAACTCAGCGGCGCCGATTTCATAGAGTGCGAGCTGAACGGGGTCTCCTTCAACGAGGCTCAGCTGCGGGGGGCAACGTTCCGCGAGTGCATCTTCTCCGAGCCGTATGCCCCGGTCTTCATGGCTGCGCGAACTTCCTGGCAGGACGTGGAGATCACCAACCCGCGGTGGGGGTCGGCCGAACTCTATGAGGGTAACTGGCGCTCTGTCAGAATCGACGGCGGCAAGCTGGACTATGTGAACCTGCGTGGTTCCAAGCTCATGGACCTTCAGATTTCCGATTGCATCATCAATGAACTTGATCTTGGCGGCTGCACGGGTACGCGGTTGGCCTTGAAGAACTGCACCATCGGAACGCTGGATGTCACGGGCGCCAAGCTGAAGGACGTGGATCTGCGGACCTCGGAGTTCCGCGGAATCAACGGATTGGCCGGGCTGGCAGGAGTGGTGATCGACGACTACCAGCTGAGCCGCATGGCACCGCTGCTGGCCGGGCATTTGGGAATTCGAGTGCTCTGACGCCGGCAGGGGCCGGTCTCAGCTGATCCGTAACTGAGGACTTCAACTGTTGACCGGCTCCCCGGGCCGTGTAATCTTTATAGAACGAACGGTCGGTATATTATTCCAGGCCGGTCCCTTTCACTTCGCGAAGGATGTTCTCATGGTCGAGGCTTTTCTTGTTGGCGGCGCACGCACGCCTGTAGGTCGCTACGCTGGGGCGCTGTCCTCCGTTCGTCCGGACGATCTCGCCGCGCTGGTGGTCCGGGAAGCGGTGGCGCGTGCCGGCGTCGATCCTGACACCATTGACGAGGTGATCCTCGGTAATGCCAACGGCGCGGGTGAGGAAAACCGGAACGTGGCCCGTATGGCCACCCTCCTCGCCGGACTTCCCCTCCACATTCCCGGCATCACGGTGAACCGCCTCTGTGCCTCGGGCCTCAGCGCCATCATCATGGCCAGCCATATGATCAAGTCCGGAGCTGCGGACATCGTAGTGGCCGGTGGCGTCGAGTCCATGAGCCGCGCACCTTGGGTACAGGAGAAGCCCACCACGGCGTTCGCCAAGCCGGGCCAGATCTTTGACACCTCCATCGGCTGGCGCTTCGCCAACCCGCTGTTCACCAAGGGCGAGCTGTCCCGCGACGGCAAGATGACCTACTCCATGCCGGAAACCGCTGAGGAAGTGGGCCGGGTGGACAACATTTCCCGTGAGGACGCTGACGCGTTTGCCGTCCGCTCACACGAACGTGCGCTCGCAGCGATCGCGGGCGGTCGCTTCAAGGATGAGATCGTTCCTGTCACTGTAAAGACCCGTAAGTCGGAAACCGTGGTGGACACCGATGAAGGTCCCCGCCTTGGCACCACCATGGATGTTTTGGCCGGCCTGCGGCCTGTTGTTGCCGGCGGTTCAGTGGTCACGGCAGGTAACTCCTCCACGCTCAACGACGGCGCATCAGCCATCATCGTTGCCTCCGAGGCCACCATCAAGAAGTTCGGCCTGACACCCCGCGCGCGCATCGTGGACGGCGCATCGGCCGGCTGCGAACCGGAGATCATGGGAATCGGCCCGGTCCCCGCCACCCAGAAGGTTCTGGCACGCACCGGACTAACGGTCGGACAGCTAGGCGCCGTGGAACTGAACGAAGCCTTCGCCACGCAGTCGCTGGCCAGCATGCGTCGGCTCGGCCTGGACCCGGACATCGTCAACAACGACGGCGGTGCCATCAGTTTGGGGCACCCGCTCGGTTCCAGCGGCTCGCGTATCGCGATCACGTTGCTGGGCCGTATGGAGCGGGAGCTCGCCTCAACTACCGGACCTAAGCTCGGGTTGGCGACCATGTGCATCGGCGTCGGGCAGGGTACCGCGATGCTGTTGGAAGGCGTGTAATGGCCTTGGATACGAAAGACTTCACCACCCTCCTGATCGAGGAACGCGAGGACCGCGTCACTGTCTTGCTGAACCGTCCCGAGGTCCGTAATGCGATCGACCAGACCATGGTGGACGAGCTTCACACGGTTTGCGCTGAGCTTGAGCGGAACCCGAAAGTGCTGATCATTGCAGGCACTGAGGGTGTGTTCGCCTCCGGTGCGGACATTGGACAGCTCCGCGAACGCCGCCGGGACGACGCCTTGCAGGGGATCAACTCCACCATCTTTGTGCGCATCGCCAAACTGCCCATGCCGGTTATTGCGGCTCTGGACGGGTATTGCCTGGGCGGGGGAGCGGAACTCGCCTACGCCGCCGATTTCCGTATTGGCACACCGAGCGTTCGGATCGGCAACCCCGAGACCGGGCTGGGAATCCTCGCGGCCGCCGGGGCCAGTTGGCGGCTGAAGGAGCTTGTGGGTGAGCCGAAAGCCAAGGAGATCCTCCTGGCCGGTGCCGTTCTCCGTGCCGAGGAAGCCCTGCGCATCAGCCTCATTACTGAAATCCACGAGGCTCCCGAACTCATGGATGCAGCACACAAACTGGCGGACCGGATCGGGCGTCAGGACCCTCTAGCTGTGCGGATCACCAAATCGGTCTTCCACGCCCCGGCTGAAGCTCACCCGCTGATCGATACCCTTGCGCAGGGAATCCTCTTTGAATCCCAAGCCAAGTTTGATCGCATGCAGGCCTTTTTGGACAAGAAAACGGCCAAGGCTTCGCAAGACACCGCAGCCGCACCCGACACCTCTACCCACACCGCCGATTCGCAAGACAGGACCCGGAAATGACCCAAGCTCCCACCATCCCGCACGTCGTTGGAGTTCTCGGTGGTGGCCGGATGGGTGCCGGCATCGCGCATGCTTTCCTCACCAAAGGCGCCAATGTGATCGTTGTAGAACGCGACCACGAGGCAGCAGCCGGAGCCCAGGATCGCGTTGCTGACGCCGTCACCAAGTCAGTCGCCCGCGGGACCCTGAACGAATCTCACGAAAAGGCGATGTCCCGTTTCAGCACTTCCACGGACTACGAATCCTTCATTCATTGCGGCCTCGTGGTGGAGGCAGTGCCGGAGGACTTCGACCTCAAGGTCACAGCGCTGAAGGCCGTAGAGGAACACCTCTCAGCCGACGCCTACCTGGCCTCGAACACGTCCTCGTTGTCGGTGACCGGACTGGCCGACGAACTTCGCCGTCCGGCTAACTTCGTGGGGTTGCACTTCTTCAACCCGGTGCCCGCTTCCACCCTCATTGAGGTGGTTCTGGGCATGAAAACCTCCCCCGAACTCGCTGTGGCGGCCAAAAACTGGACCGAGGCACTCGGCAAGACCGCCGTCGTCGTCAATGACGCCCCGGGTTTCGCCTCGTCCAGGCTGGGCGTCGCGATTGCCCTTGAAGCGATGCGTATGGTGGAAGAGGGAGTGGCATCGGCGGAAGACATCGATGCCGCCATGGTCCTGGGCTATAAGCACCCCACCGGTCCGCTCAAGACCACGGATATTGTTGGCTTGGACGTTCGGTTGGGTATCGCCGAATATTTGCACGCCACGTTGGGCGACCGTTTCGCTCCGCCGCAGATCCTTCGGGACAAAGTGGCGCGCGGGGAGCTTGGCCGGAAGACCGGCAAGGGATTCTTCGACTGGAACCACTAACGGCCGGGCCGGTTAGGCTAACCGGGTGACTTCCATTGAACCCATCACCCTGACCGGCCAGTTCGTAACGCTGGAACCGTTGAGCCAGGAACACCATGACGGACTGGTAGACGCTGCACGCGACGGCGATCTCTGGAAACTTTGGTACACCTCGGTCCCCACACCCGAGGGTATGGCCGCTGAAATCGATCGCCGCCTGGGACTACAGGCAAAGGGATCCATGCTGCCTTTTGCGACGCGATCAAACCTCACAGGCGAGCTGATCGGCATGACGACCTATATGAATATCGACGCCCAAACACCTCGCTTGGAGATCGGATCCACATGGAACGCAGCGTCGGCTCACGGCACTGGCACCAACCCGGATTCCAAGCTGTTGCTACTGCGCCACGCCTTTGAAACCTTGGGCTGCCCCGCCGTGGAATTCCGCACCCACTGGATGAACCAGCAGTCCCGCGAAGCAATCGCCAGGCTCGGCGCCAAGCAGGACGGCGTGCTTCGAAGCCATTCCCGCAGTGCCGATGGAGCCCTCCGCGACACGGTGGTCTTCTCCATCCTCGACCACGAATGGCCAGCTGTTCGCAACGGGCTGGAATTCCGGCTGGCCAAGTACGGCGCATAGCTCGGCATGGTGTCAAGGTCTTTCCCCTGCACACCCTTAGGCGTAATCTTGCCAACACATTGCCCCGGTACACGGCCGAATGGTGGGCGAGCCGCGACTTCCGCACATGCGGGACCGGAGCCCCATCGAGCGGTAAAAAAGGGGATTCACCATGGCAACTCATCAAGGACGACGGCGGCACGCGGCTTTTGCAGGCGGGCTCGCCATTGTGGCACTTTGTTTAGGCTTCGTTGCCAGTCCAGCGACGGCCGCTCCACCGCCACCGGTCGACTACGTTGCGCTCGGGGACTCGTATACGGCGGGGACCGGGGCGGGCGGACTGTATCGGGACGCGGTTTGTTGGCAAAGCGAACCCGGATATGTAGACGTTGTGGCGGCTTCCGGTCGCGTGGATTTGCTGAGCAATTTAGCCTGCCATGGTGCTTTACTGTCCTTTGATCCGCTGAATCCGAGCCCGTTCTACAACGGCGCTCCAACCGTTGTTGAGCAGATTTTCTCTGGCCAGGCTGACCTCCAAAAAGCCGAGCTCGTGAGCATTACGGCCGGCGCCATAGATGCCGGAAGCCTTCTTGCTTTGCAGGCCTGCGCTTCACCGGACACCGCCACGTGCGCGGGCACGGTTGCGGGGATCCGCGCCAACCTCGGCTCTGTTACTACTGCACTTGCGGGTACGTACGGGCTCATCCGTGCGGCGGCTCCCAACGCGACGATTGCCGTGATGGGCTATCCTCGCCTCTTTGATCCGAGCCAGGGTGATCTGGTTATCCCGGGCGTAACCGTTGTCCCTGTCGCTAACCAGGTGATGGCCAATAGTGCCGTTGATGATTTGAACAAGGCCATCGCAGCAGCCGTACAACTCAGCGGGAAGAACGTGGTCTTCGTCGACGTCACCAAGCGCTTCGGTGGACACGCCGTCAACTCCGCAGATCCTTGGATTGTGTTGGTCCCCGTTCCCGTGGCCCCGTTCGATCGTCTTCCGGACGCAAACTTCCATCCAAACGTGGCGGGGCACCAGGCCTATGCCTCAGCACTCATCTCCGCGGTGAAACCCGCGCAGCTGGCCAAGCAATAGCCCATTCGTTAGGGGGCGAGCTCTCGGCGGTCATCGAAGGCTATGACGCCGAGAGCCACCCCCTCGTGCTTTCCCGCGACCGTCTCTCACATCCCGCGTGCTTTCCCGCGACCGTCTCTCACATCCCACCCCATGGCGCCGATGTGCTTAGCTGGCTCCTATGGAAGGGACTACTTCAGCTCACCAGAGCGTCCAGTGGGACGGCGCCGTCAACGCTTGGCGAATCGCGGGGGACATTTACCGTATGGGTCGCCACGAATGGGTCACCGAGTCCGGTTGGCAGCAAATGTACGACGACGGCGTCCGCACCGTGATCGATCTCCGCGCCTCGCGCGAGCGGCGGCAACGCGACACCGACCCCCAGGTGCCTGACGAGGCGAAGGCGCGTATCGCCGTCGTGCATTGCCCGACGGAAGATCCGGACCATCAGGATTTCAGCGAACTTTTCGGCCCGTACCTCAAAGATCCCGCCCAGTATGGCGATTACCTCGAACTGTTCGCGGACAGAATCGCTGCAGTCTTCAAGGCTATTGCCGCCTCGCCCGGCAAAGTGGTGGTTCATTGCTCCGCGGGCAGGGACCGCAGCGGCATGATCGCGGTGATGTTGCAACGATTGGCCGGCGCCGACGATGAGGAGATCATGCACGGATACGTACTTGCAGCGCGGGGGATCAATGAGCGGCATCGTACGCACGGGGCGCCGCACGCCCACGATCCCTACCTGTCCCACGAAGACCTGGAGGCGATGCTGACCGATCGTCGGAACAGTCTGCGGGCCTTTCTTGCCACGTTGGACGTCATCGGGTTCCTGAAGGCCAACGGCGTCTCGGACAGGGAGCTGGACGCCGTCCGGGCCAAGCTGGGTGTACCTCCGCTGCTAAAATGGAGAGTTGACTAATTCCGAAACGGACGGACCAGAAATGACTTCCGGCGCCCGCGTCACTATCGTGACGCGAACCAAGAACCGACCCATCTTCCTGGCTCGGGCTTTGGACGACATCTTCGCCCAGACGTTCCAGGACTTTGAGCTGGTGATTGTTAACGACGGCGGCGACCCGGGCGACGTCGACCATCTCACCGCCCAGCGTTCGGAAGCCGAACGGTCCCGCATTACCACTCTTCACCACACAGAGTCAGCTGGCATGGAAGGGGCATCGAACGCTGGACTCAAGGCCGGTTCCGGCGAATTCGTGGTGATTCATGACGACGACGACTTCTGGGCTCCCGAGTTCCTGGCCCGCACAGTGGCCTACCTCGACGATCCTGCGCACGCTGCCGAAAGCGGCGTGATGGTGCGGACGGAAATCGTCATTGAAGAGCTTGCTGACGGTAAGATCGAGCCCATTCGCCGTGAGATCTTCTGGGCTGACATGCGGCAGATAACGCTGGCAGACATGCTCAAGATCAACCGTGCGGTCCCCATTTCTTTCCTGTACCGGCGAAACCTTCACGATCATGTGGGCTACTACAACGAGAACCTGCCGGTGGTGGGGGACTGGGAATTCCACCTCCGCGTCCTGAGCCACTCGCGCATCGGATTTCTCGACGGCGAACCGCTCGCCTTCTGGTCGCAGCGGCCCCAATCCGATGGTCATCACAGCAACAGCATCTTCGCGAAGGTTGCCGAACACGCCCAATACGATGCCTTGGTCCGTGACGACTACCTCCGCGACCAGGCCGCGCAGGGCGGACTTGGAGCCATGTTGTACCTGACTCGGGTGCTGTCAGAGCAGGAGGAACTCATCGTTACCCAGCAGCGCCGCTTGGATGAGTCCGCAGCCAAACTCGATCACATTCTGGAACGCCTCGAAGCGCTGAACCAGACCGTGGTGGTGCGGACCAGTGTGGGTGAGTTCCTGAAGAAGCCCATGCTGTTGGTGAGGAAGATGCTCCGCCGGAGCTAAACGGTCATGCAAGCGTTCTTCGCTCGATGTGTCATGTGAGCCTCGACTATCGACTGTGCTGTGCCTGAGGCCCTATGATCTCGGAAGGGCTGCTGATTAAGCGGCCCTTTCGTTCGCATAAATATGGGGGACCCATGAGGGGTTATTCTCGCGGCCGTTTTCGGCTCGCACTCACACTCTTAGTAGCACTCATTTTGGGTACACTCCCCGTCGGGCTCGCATCCCCAGCTTCAGCCGCGCCCGCGGGGAGCATTTCCGGAACTGTCGCGGTGCCCGCCGGTGTGGATGTTACCGCGGTCTACATCTATGCCGAAGGCGGTCCGACCTCTGCGAGCGCTCGGCCGAATGCCAGCGGTCAGTTTACTGTCTCAGGACTAGCAGCGGGCGAGTATCGGCTGCGCTTCGTGAATTTTGCCTACGATCATCTGGTCATCCATTCCTACTACGGTAGTTTCAAATTTGCTGACGCAACAAAGATCGCGGTGGCACAGGGTGCGGCGGTCACGGGAATCAATCACACGATGACCCCAGGTGGCAGAATCAAGGGAAGAGTGGTCATGCCGGCAGGTACCAACGCCGGAAATGTCTTCGTACATGCCAAGGTTCACAATGACTATCAAGCAGACAGCGATTGGTCATATCCCTCCGATGCCGAGGGTAACTTCGAGCTTGGTCCTTTGGCCCCTGGTGAATATGTTGTCTCATTTACGCAAGCTTTTGGCTCCGAACCTTTTATTGAGACGCACTATCCGGGAGTCCCCAACGGAGACTTGGCCACAAGGGTCAAGGTTGTTGATGGGCAGACAACTACCGGCATAAATCAGGTCTTGAGGAAGTCCGCATTGATTTCAGGGACCCTATCGAGCCCCGTACCGTTCGGCGGCACCGTTTTCGCAAAGCCGATCGGTGACCTCGGAAAGATGGCAGGATACGCCGCCGTTAAAGGTGGGTCTTACACCATCGGAGGACTTGAGGCGGGAACCTACAAACTTGAATTCCGTCCCGATGAGGCCACTTTTGCGTCCATGTGGCACGGCGGTGTTGCCGGACCGGCTGCATCACCATCCGTAACTGTTGGGAATGCGCAGCATCTCAGTGGACTATCGGACACAGCAGTAAAAGGGGCAACGATCAGGGGCTTTACGGCAGGTGACGTCAACTATCAAAGTGTGGACGTGGTCAACCTTGACGGCTCGCTCGCAGAATACGTCAACACGGTCAGGTTGCTCAAACCGGAGGAATACGCGGTCAGCGGGCTGTTTCCGGGGACTTACAAGGTCCAATTTAATCGCTACACCCATGACACTTACCGGACCGCTCAGGAAGGGCAGTATTACAATGCTGTGCCCGAAAGTGCCGGTCTGGGAAGTGCCGCCGCAATTACTGTTGCTCCGGGTCAAACCGTCTCGAATATTAACCAAGTGAGACGCGTCGGAGGAACCCTGACGGGCAAACTTATGGGTGCCAACGGCGCGCCTTTGAAGGATGCATCAGTTCGGGTTTACAGCAAGGATGGTCTTCTGGTCGCCCGTCGCGGGACAACGGCAGCTGATGGGGCATTCAAAGTGACCGGGCTCAGTACAGGGCTCTATTTCGTGTCGGCTACACCTGCCGGTGAGTCGGGCCCCATCTACTCCGGCAATGTTCTCACGGAGGTCAGTGCCCGGTCCGTTTCCGCGTTCGCAGGGCAAAACACCGACGTCGGAACATTGAGCTACGCCGCCGCTTCGCAGGGCGTCCAGGGCTTTGATGATGTCCCGATCGGCGCACAGTTTGAGAATGAAATGCAGTGGTTGGCTGACAAACAGATATCCACGGGGTGGGAGTCCAACGGGACGAGGATTTATAAGCCGCTAACTCCTGTCAACCGTGATGCCATGGCTGCGTTTATGTACCGGTTGTCGGGCAAACCCGACTTCACGGCACCCAACGTTTCCCCTTTCAAAGACCTGCCGGTGACGGCGCAGTTCTACAAAGAGATCACGTGGCTTGCCGACAACGGGATTTCTACCGGCTGGGAAGAGGCTGACAAGACCAGGACCTACCGGCCGTTGCAGCCCGTGAATCGTGACGCCATGGCGGCGTTCATGTACCGCTTGGCTGGTGAGCCCGAGTTCATTGCGCCGGTGACGTCGCCTTTCAACGATGTCCCCGTCGGCGCCCAGTTCTACAAGGAGATCACCTGGCTCGCAGCTCAGGGCATTTCCACGGGTTGGGCCGAAGGGGGTGGCAAGGCGTTCAAGCCTTTGCTCCCGGTGAACCGTGATGCCATGGCAGCGTTCATGTTCCGCTACAACACCAAGTTCGGATCCTCGTAGCCATACTGCGTGTGCCAGCAATGCGAAGGGTCGGTCTCCCGCTATGGAGGCCGGCCCTTCGCCGTATCCGGGGCGAGCATAAGAAATTCCTGCTGTACTCCACCGGGCATTCATGTACCCTGTATATATTACCGAACGGCCGGTCAGTAATGTTGGCTCCAGTCAGCAATGACCGTGCCGATTTCACGTGCCTTGGAAGGACCCGTCGACGATGACCACTACCGCAGTCGCCCCGGAAACCACAGCCGTTGCAACCGTTCCCAGCTACGTCCAGGATGCCTGGTGGACGCCGGCACCCGATGCCAAGAGAGTCCCGGTCCGTGATGCCAGCACCGGAGAGGTCCTGGCCAACGTCAGCACCGACGGACTGGACCTTGCCGCCGTCGTCAATCACGGCCGCACCACCGGCCAAACGGAACTTGGCAAGCTGACGTTCCACCAGCGCGCGCTCAAGCTCAAAGAGCTGGCCATGTACCTCAACGGCCGTCGCGAAGAGCTCTATGAATCCTCTTCGCAGAGCGGTGCCACCAAGATCGACAACATGATCGACATTGACGGCGGCATCGGCGTGCTCTTCACGTTCGGCTCCAAGGGACGGCGCGAACTGCCCAACTCGCAGGTTGTGGTGGACGGTCCCATGGAGACGCTGTCCAAGGACGGATCGTTCGTCGCCGAACACATCTACACCCGGATTCCCGGCGTTGCCGTCCAAATCAACGCGTTCAACTTCCCGGTCTGGGGCATGCTGGAGAAGTTCGCTCCCGCGTTCCTGGCCGGTGTCCCCACCATCGTGAAGCCGGCAACGCCCACGGGCTACGTTGCCGCCGCAGCGGTCAAGGCAATCGTCGAGTCCGGCATCCTGCCCGCAGGTTCGCTCCAGTTGATTTCCGGTTCCGCCCGCACCATCCTGGACGAGCTCGACTACCGTGACCTCGTCTCCTTCACGGGCTCGGCATCCACTGCCAACTCGCTGAAGGGCCACAAGAATGTGGTCCAGGGCGGCGTCCGTTTCACGTCCGAAACCGACTCCCTGAACGCCGCAATCCTCGGACCAGACGCCGTTCCGGGCACCCCCGAGTTCGACGCTTTCATCAAGGCAGTTGTCACTGAGATGACCGTCAAGGCGGGCCAGAAGTGCACGGCCATCCGACGCGTCATCGTCCCGCAGGAGCTGACGTCCGACGTCGCAGCCGCCATCGGCGCGCGCATCAACGAGCGCGTCGTGGTTGGCGATCCCCGCGCCGAGGGCGTCACCATGGGCGCCTTGGCGTCGCTGGAACAGCTCGCGGATGTCCGCGCCGCCGTTCAATCAATGCTCGACGCCGGCGGTGAGCTGGCGTACGGATCTCTCGATTCGCCGTCGGTCACCTCCGTGGGCGGCACCGTAGGCGTGGTGGAAGACGGCGCATTCATGTCGCCGGTGCTCCTGAGCTGGGCAGACGCCGAAGCCGAAGAGGTGCACTCGTTGGAGGCCTTCGGGCCGGTTTCCTCAGTGATCGGGTACTCGGATCTTTCCGACGCCATTCGCTTGGCAGCCCGTGGTTCCGGCTCATTGGTGGCATCGGTCTGCACCAACGATCCCGCTGTTGCTCGGGAGCTGGTGCTCGGCATCGCTGCCCACCACGGACGCGTCCACATGCTCAACCGTGAAGACGCCCGGTCATCCACGGGCCACGGATCCCCGGTCCCGCACTTGGTCCACGGCGGCCCCGGGCGTGCCGGCGGCGGTGAGGAGCTTGGCGGTATCCGCTCTGTCATGCACCACATGCAGCGCACAGCCATTCAGGGATCACCGAACATGCTGACCGCAGTTACCGGTCTTTGGCACACCGGCGCTGACCGGAACTTCACCGTGGAGACCGAAGGCGAGCACCCCTTCCGGAAGCACCTGTCCACGTTGCGGATCGGTGATGCCGTGCGTTCGGAACTCCGTGAGGTCACTCTCGAAGACATCACTGCCTTCGCCAACTCCACTGGTGACACGTTTTACGCGCACACCAACGAGGAAGCCGCAGAAGCCAACCCGTTCTTCCCCGGCATCGTGGCCCACGGCTACCTGCTGCTGAGCTGGGCTGCCGGACTCTTCGTTGAGCCCGCTCCGGGTCCCGTGCTGGCCAACTATGGCCTGGAGAACCTTCGCTTCATCACCCCTGTTGCCGCCGGCGACTCCATTCGGGTCACGCTGACAGCCAAGAAGATCACGCCTCGTGAGACCGACGAATACGGAGAGGTAGCCTGGGACGCCGTCCTGACCAACCAGAACGACGAAATCGTGGCCACCTACGATGTCCTGACCCTCGTGGAGAAGTAACCCTCTCGCACATCCCTCGGGTTTGAGCGGGTCCCTCTCTCACATCCCTCGGGTTTGGGCGGGTCCCTCCTGCAACAAACAGCAAAACGCCTTTCCACTCAGATGTGGAAAGGCGCTTTGTCGTTCAGGACGAGGGCGGCCGATACGAATTTCACGACGACGGCGGCACAGGGCTTCGTCACGCCCGCCACCGTGGGATGTGAGAGAGGGATGGTCGAGAGGGGGTGGGATGTGAGAGAGCGTTAGGCGGCCGTGTGGAGGCCGTCGAAGGCCATGGTGATCACGTCGTCGGCGAGCTTCTCCGGGGACAGCGAGCCGCCGGGCTTGTACCACTCCACGATCGAGTTGATGGTGCCGAACAGCAGGCGTGTGACGGTGCGCGGATCAATGTCCTGGCGCAGGGAGCCGTCTTCCCGGGCAGCGGCAATCAGCTCGGCCACTTTGTGGTCGAAGGCGCGGCGGCGTTCCAGGGCGTTGCGCTCGATCTCCGTGTTGCCCCTCAAACGCAGGAGCAGGGTCACGAACGGCAACCGGTCCACCAGCACGGCAATGGTCTGGCGAAGCACGAACTCCAGCCGCGCATCAGCAGGCCCGGATGTAGCGGACGGCTCCTCCAGGATGGCTTCCAGGCCACCCAACGCGTGGTCCAGGGCGAGCTTCAGCAGATCGCCCTTGGACGGCACGTGGTGGTAAATGGCTGACTTTGAGATCCCGAGGTTCTCAGCCAGGATGCCCATGGACGTTGCGTCGTACCCGTGGCGGTTGAAGACGTCGACGGCGATGCGGAGCACCGACTGCTGGTCATAACCGGGCCGTCCGCGCTTGGTGGTGGTCTCAGTAGGCATGCTGGCATTTTCTCACGATCTCAGTGGCGGAAGGTGCTCAGCCCTTGGGTCGCATGTCGTAGATCCGGCGAAGCTTGCCGTTGGACCGTTCCAGGGAACCGGGCTCTACAACGTCTACTACGCAAGATGACCCAACGTGAATCTTGATCTGTTCGCGCAAGGTGTGTGCCGCCGTCGTGCCTGCCTCGGACGGGACGTTCTCGCGGCGCTCGATCTTGACGGTCAGCGAATCCATGCGCTTGCCTTCGGGGCGGGTGATTTCCAGCTGGAAGTGCGGGCTGAGCTCCGGGATGCGGAGCGCGATTTCCTCGATCTGTGACGGGAACAGGTTCACGCCGCGAAGGATGATCATGTCGTCGCTGCGGCCGGTGATGCGGCCCATGCGGCGGTGCGCGGGACGTGCGGTTCCGGGGAGCAGGCGGGTGAGGTCCTTGGTGCGGTAGCGGATGATCGGCAGCGCTTCCTTGGTGAGGGAAGTGAAGACGAGCTCGCCGGGTTCGCCGTCGGCCAGGACTGTGGAGTGGTCGAACGGATCGATGATTTCCGGGCGGAAGTGATCCTCCCAGATGTGGCAGCCGTCCTGCGTCTCAACAGCTTCGCCGGCCACGCCAGGGCCCATGACTTCGGAGAGACCGTAGATGTCCGAGGCCTTGATGTTCATGGTGGTTTCCAGCTCGTGGCGCATCTCTTCAGTCCACGGTTCGGCGCCCAGAACGGCGTACTTGAGCGACGTTGACGTGAGGTCGATGCCTTGGTGCAGCATGGCATCGGCGATGGTCAGCAGGTATGTGGGTGTGGCCAGGATGGCGTCCGGCTTGAAGTCCTGGATGAGCTGGATCTGGCGTTCGGTCTGGCCTCCGGAGATGGGAATGACGGTGCAGCCGAGCGCTTCAGCGCCTGCGTGCGCGCCGAGGCCGCCGGTGAACAGGCCGTAGCCGTAGGCGTTGTGGACCTTCATGCCGGGGCGGACACCGGAGGCGCGGAAGGAACGGGCCACCAGGGTTGCCCAGTTGGCGAGGTCGTTCTTGGTGTAGCCAACAACGGTGGGCCGGCCGGTGGTTCCGGAGCTGGCGTGGATGCGTGCCACTTGGTCCTGCGGGACGGCGAACATGCCAAAGGGGTACTCCAGGCGGAGGTCTTCCTTGGTGGTGTACGGGAATTTTCCAAGGTCGCTGAGCTCGCGGAGGTCCGAGGGGTGCACGCCGGCCTCATCGAACTTCCGTTTGTACAGCGGCACGCGATCGTAGGCGTACGCCACCGTGTGCTGGAGGCGCGTGAGCTGCAGGGCCTCGAGTTCGTCGCGGGAGATGGTCTCTTCACGGTCCAGCACGGCGTCGGCCTCCTTGGAGGAGGAAGCTGCGGGTGCGGCCACGGTGTTCTGCGTCATGGGATTCCTACTTCTTGGAGATGGTGCGGCTGCGGCCACGGAACTCAGCAATGAGTTCTCCGGGCTCGGTGTCGGGGGCGGCGTCGGCGTTGGTCGCGTAGATCTGGATGTCGTAGAGGCCGCTTCGGCCGGTGCTCGCACGGCGGTTGGCGACGGCGGTGATCACCTGGCCTTGGAACGCGGGCTTGATGAAGTTGATGTCGACGCCGGACGCCACCGTGATGTTGGCGGCTTGCTTGGGCGTGGGGTTGGCCGGGTTGCAGGCCAGGGCGAAGGCTGTGTCACCGAAGGCGAAGATCATTCCGCCGTGGGCCATGCCGAATCCGTTGAGCATTTCCTGACGGAGGTGCATGCGGATGGTGGCGTGGCCGTCGTCGAGTTTGAGGACCTCAATGCCCATCCATTCAGACGCGTAGTCGTTCGTCAGGATGTGGTGCTGTGCACCGGAGAGGGTTGTTTCAACCATGCGTCATTGCCTCCAGCTTTATTTACCGAATGTTCATTAGGTAATCCCAGATCGCGCCACGTGTCAAGGCTGGACCACGAATCGCCTGCACCTAGTAGCCTCGGAAGCATGCCCGAAATTGAGCTTCCCATCACCACCGATCGACTCATCCTGCGGCGCTTCGAGGCCGAGGACCTTGAGCGGTTCCATGGATACCAGTCCCTTCCCCAAACTGCGCGGTTCCTCCTACGTAACGAGCTGAGCAAAACCAAGTCCATGGAAGTCCTTGGCCGCTACGCGAACTTCGAGTTCCAGCAGGAAGGGGACTGGGTGTGCCTTGCCATCGAGCGCCAGGACCATCCGGGTCTGATGGGCGAGGTTGTGCTGAAGTGGCTTGAAGGAACCGGGCAAGCTGAGCTGGGCTGGATCCTCCACCCTGATGCCCAGGGCCACGGAATCGCCACTGAGGCAGCGGAGGCCGTGCTGAGGCTGGCTTTTGAGAAACTGTCATTCCACCGCGTGGATGCCAAGCTGGATGCCCTCAATGAAGGATCTGCCGGCGTCGCCAAACGCCTGGGTATGCGGCTTGAAGCAACTCTGGTGGACAACTGGCACTACAAGGGCAAGTGGGCCACGGAGAACATCTACGCGATCCTGGACTCCGAATGGCGCACCCGGCACCACCCTTGGACGCGGACCATCAGCTGACGGGCCAGGTCTTGTGGTGCTTCAGTTGTTCGGTCAACTGCGCCTCAGGCAGCGGACGGCTGAAATAGTATCCCTGGCCGCTGGTGCAACCGATGCTCAGCAGATACTCCGCTTGCTCAGCGCTTTCGATGCCTTCCCACACTGCCGCCAGTCCGCAGGCGCGGATCAATTGCAGGACAGCAGCCAGGAGAGCCGGTTGCGCGGGGTCGCTGCCCAAGGCCGAAAGGAGCGTCCGGTCCACTTTGACCGTGTCCACGGGCAGTTGGCGCAAGTAACTGATGGAGGAGTAGCCCGTGCCGAAGTCGTCGATTTCCAACCCCACTCCGAGGCGCCGGAGGCTGTTGAGCGTGTAACGGTCCAGGTCGTTGCCTTGAATAACAGCACTTTCGGTCAGCTCCAGGACCAGCAGCGACGGGTCCAGTCCGGCTGAAGAGAGGGCCTCGCGTACGTCCTCAATGAACTCCAGCCGCTGCAGGTCCGCCGCTGAAACATTGATGCGCATGCTGAAGTCGTGGGCCGAGGTCAGGGGGTCGCTGCGCCATTGTTTCAACTGCTCGACGGCGGTGCGGAGCACCCAGCCGCCCAGATCGGAAATCATGCCCGTTTCCTCGGCAATGGGGATGAACTCGTCGGGCATGATGATCCCACGGGTGGGGTGGTTCCACCGGACCAAGGCTTCCACGCCCTCAATCCCGCGGGTGTCCAGCCTGATGATCGGCTGGTAATAGAGCACCAACTGAGAACCGGCGATCGCCTCTTTGAGTTCGCCCACCATCTGATTCCGCATTTGCCGGGCAAGCAGCATGTCAGGTTCGAACACCTTGAGCTTGCCGCGTCCGTTGGCCTTGGACTCGTACATGGCAATGTCCGCTTCCATCATGAGTTCCTCCGCACGATGGCCAGGATCGGCCATTCGAAGACCCATGCTGACCCCGCAGCGAAGGTGTTGGCCCTCAATCTCCATCACATCCGCCACAGCGGTGAGGATACGGCTGCCGATGGCGCTGGCCTCCGAAGGCGTCACGCCGGGAAGCAGGACAGCGAACTCGTCGCCGCCCATGCGCGCCACCATGTCCTGTTCGCGAACCGCGCCGCTGATACGCGTGGCTACTGTTTCCAGGACCTTGTCACCGATGGTGTGCCCCAGGGAATCGTTGATGGCTTTGAACCCGTCCATGTCCAGCAACAGGATTGCGGGCCGTTGGTTGCCCAGCACGCCATGAGCCTGGGCCTCGCTCAGGGCGTTGGCGAAAGCGGAGCGGTTGCTCAAGCCTGTCAGGGGATCGGTCATTGCCATCCGCTGCATTGCCAGATGGGCTTCATTGAGCTGCCGTGTGCGGGCCTGCACCCTTTGCTCGAGTTCTTCGTAGACGATCTGCAGGTCTTCGGCCAAGAGGTTGGTCCCCATGATCACGGCGTCAATTTCGTCCCGGGCATCGGATACTTCAATCCTGGTGTGCAGGTCACCCGCGGCCAACCTCACAATGCCCTCAAGAAGTAGCCCCAAGCGGGGGTCGTTCGCGGAGTACGATTCTGCGTCAGGCATGCTCACTCCCCGTGTGGCCCGCCCCGGCGACTGACACTTTGCCGAAGGTGTTCGCGGACGGCTGCGCTGCGCTCCGGCAAGGCGGCCTGTTCGAAGAGTATGGCTGCTTCTTCGAATGCCGTGAGGCTTTCTTCAAGTCGTTGTGATTCCAGCAAAGTCCGCCCAAAAAGAAAATGCGCTTCGGCGGATGTTTGCGTAGCCAAAATAGAGGAGCGGGCACACAGCGGTTCCAGGATGGCCAAAGCTTCATGCATATCACCGGCCAGGTAATTCCAATGAGCGCGGACCAAGGACATTTCCAGGTGGTCCCGCTCGGATCCACCCACAATGTCGGTAGCCAGTTCTGCCCGCTCAATGCAGCGAAGTGTGGCCGCGTCACCGAGTTTTGCCTGCAGGCGCATTTCGGCTGAAGCGCGGTTGAAACGTGCCCACAAATCAACATCTTTGGACGGTGAAAGCCTTTCGGCGGCCAGATCGTGGTACCGGCCCCCATCCGCTACCCGGTCCGCCAGAAAAGCAACGTTACCGATCACCCAATAACCCTTGCCCGCTGTGTCTTCATCAACGTCGTCGGTAATCAAGGTCTCCAGGACAAGACATTCCCGCCATGCATCATCCAGCAGCCGGCTCTCCGCCAAGGCCGCGATCAGGGCGCGCTGGGCCAGGACCTGGACGTAGAGGAGATCGGGGTCCGCGGCAGCGAGTTTTGCCGCGTCTGCTGCCACGGTTGCAGCTTCGGCAAGCCGGCCTAGGCCTTGCAACCCAATGGCCACCATCGTTCCAGCCTTGGCCCCGAGCTCGGGGGAGGTAGCGGTAAGACTGTGCTCATTCAGTGTGATGGCCAGTGCCAGATATTCTTCGATGCTTCCTTGATCGCGCAGGCACTCCGCCTGCAAGTAGCGCATGTTCCACCAAGCGGTTTCGTCGCCGGCGTCGCGGGCCAGTTCGGCAGCCTCTGCAGCCAGACTGAAGGCCTCGTCAAAGTCCCGCACCTTCCATTTGGCGCGTGCATTGAGTCCGGCAACAAGGTGGGGGGCCAGGTGTGGACTTTGCATATGCCCATTATCCATGTCATTGCGGAAGAAAAGCTCGTATAGTTTGCCCCGTGACTTTATTCAAGTCACGGTCAACAAATTCGCATCAGTACGAAAGGGCATAGCGGATGAAAAAATTTGCGGCAACCCTGCTCATGGCGGCGGTTCTGGCAGTCACCGGTTTCGCTGCCCCGGCCAATGCCGAGCCTACGCAGGACAGCACGGCAATTGGCTGGTGGCCGAACAGCACCACCACAGGTAAGACGAACACCACCAGCATCGGTTGGTGGCCGAACTAAACATTGGGGGAGCGCCTCTCAAGGCCTCATTAGCTGAATTGATGCCCCGGGCTGCTGCCCGGGGCATCAGTTTTGTTTCGCCGGATGTCGACTATTAGTGACGGGAGCCCAAATTTTTTGGGCCCCGCGTTGACTCGGATGTCACAGCCGCTGGCTCGCAATTCACAACTACGGCCCGCCCACCGGCAACTCCACCGACACCGTGGTCCCGGACCCAAGGATGGAGTCGAAGGCCATACGTCCCATGTGACGGCTGATGATGTCATTGGCGATTGCCAGCCCCAGTCCGCTCCCCGGCACTGCCGCTGAGGTGGCGTTGGAAGCGCGGTAGAACCTGGTCAGGATGTGGGGGAGGTCGTGCTCAGGGATGCCAAGGCCGTTGTCCGCTATCCGGACGAGGGCTGCGGGGCCGCCATCCTCGAACGCGGACATGGCGCTGGTGATGCCAACGCGGCCGCCCTCGGGGGTGAACTTGATGGCGTTGGCCACGATGTTCGTGAACACCTGTTCCAGCTTGGCTTCGTCTGCCGTGACCTCAATGTCCTCGGCGGCCTCCGTGAAGGACACGGAAACGTGGCGGGATTCGGCCAGGGGACGGAGCGTTGCCACCACCACTTGGAGGAGTTTGTCTATATCAACCGGTTTGAGGTCCAAGTTGCTGCCGTCCTGCATGGAGACGGTGAGCATGTCCTCAATGAGCCTGCGCAGGCGGTTTGAGTTCCGGGCAATGACTTCCAGCATTTTCCTGATGCCGTCGGGAACCGGGCCGCCGGAACCGTCCTGGATCATGTCCAAGTAGGCGGTGATGGACGTCAGGGGCGTCCGCAGTTCATGGTTTACGGTGGCCAGGAAGTCAGTCTTGGCCTTATCGAGCTGCCTTAGCTGGTGCAGGACGCGCTGTTGGGCGCTGATGAGGTGGCCTTGGATGAGCCCGTGGGCTACGTTTCCGGCGACGTGCTGCATCAAGGCGATTTCCGGGCGGGTCCAGTCGTGCCGCTCCTTCACCGTGGACAAGAGGATGATTCCCATGGCGGAGGCGCCTTCGCCCACGGGGAGCAGCACAGTGGAGACCGGCTTGAGCTCTCCGGACCATCCCCTCAGTGCCTTTGCGATTTCCGAGTCGGGGAATTCGCGGTGGTCCTCCACAGCCAGGACATCGGCGTCGGACCATAGCTTGTTGGCCGTCTGGGTGATGATGTCCCCGCTCTCGCCTAACTTGGCGGGCAGGAGCGGCAGACCGGGCCGGTTCCATTGTGCCCGGATACTGGGTACCCGTTCATCACGGAAAGTGGCGAACCAGACGTGGTCCACGTCCAAGGCCTCACCAAATCCTCGAACCACGTGCTCTGCGATGAGTTGCGGATCGTTGGTCTGCCGGATTGCCGAAGAGACGTTGCGGAGGCTTTCCCGCAGCGCTTCGACTTCGCCCCGGGAACGTGAGCGTTCCCGTGCCCGGCCAATCAGGGTCTCCACCCGGTGGACCAGTTCCCCTGGACGCGGGGGGTTGATGACGTAGTCCGCTACGCGCCAGGACTCCACTTCTTCAAGGTCCACGGACTCCTGCTCATCAAGAAGGAGCAGCACGGGAGCTCCAAGGATGCCCAGTCCATGAGCGAGAGCGTTCTCCGCCACCACCACCGAGGGGTGTTGCTGTTGAAGGTGGTGGGCCATGGACGCAGAATCCTTGGCAGAAAAAACCTGGAAACCCGCGGCGTGTAGCGCGGATGTAGTGGCCGCCATGCGGTCATGGTTGGAGTCCGCTACGACTGCCGAACGCGAGGCATGCTGTTCCCCGGCAACGGTCTCGCCCACTGAGCCCCTTCCGTTCCACCACTGGTGCGCATTATTTCAGGATTTGGCAACACACTATCAGCGGCATCGCGGCCAGCGGCCGCCCAACCGGAAATGAGCTTTTGAGTCGCGGGTCACACCTTTACTTTGGCTCCGGGATTAGACAGCCTTGAGGGAATGAGCGAGGGGCGATCCATTCCGGGTTTCCCTGCAGCTGCCTTGAATGTGCGAGGAGAATTGTGGACTACCCAGCTACACCGCAAGACCACCAGGAAGTGATGTTCGAATTGGAGCTCGAACAGCCAGGGATACTGCGCCTGACATGGCCGCGTGGCGCCCGGATCCAGGAACGGGACGCGCAGAGGGCCATGGACAAGGTCAACGAACTCTGCGGAACGGACAGGCACCCCATGATTGTTGACATGGCAACAACGGACGATGTCACCAGGGGTGCCCGATCAGTTTTTGCCAAACCCTGCCAGGCGTCCCGGATCGCTCTCTGGGGTTCATCCCCGGTGGACAGGGTTATTGCCAATTTCTTCCTGGGCATCATGAAGCCGCCATGCCCTACCAAGTTCTTCACGTCCGAAACAGAAGCGTTGGAGTGGCTGGTGGAGGCATAGCGCCCCATATATTTGGAGCATGATCTCCGCTCTCCGAAAGTACCTGCTGATACCCCGGCTCATCAGGCTTTCCTCGGCCGCCCCCAAGGATCCGCTCACGGCCTGGGACCAGTATTGGGGCAGAATCCGTTCCACCGGTGCCGCCGGCGATGTCCTGTGGGACTCGGGAAGCGCTCATGAATTGAACAGCTATCTTCCCCACCTGCAGCTGTTGGATCCTACGATCCCCATAGTGGATGTTGGGTGCGGGAACGGCAGTTTCACCCGGCTACTGGCCCAGCATTTCCCGCACGCATTGGGGCTCGACTACTCCGCCAACGCAGTGGACCGCGCACGGCAGGAAGCAGCAGGAATCACGACGGCGTCGTTCGCCGTGTGCGACATGACGGCACCTGACGCTGCGCAGACGGTGGGAAAGGCCCTTGAAGCTGCGGGCTGGACGGGAAACGCAAACGTGTTCATCCGAGGTGTTCTGCACGTACTGGACCGCAATGGCCAGGCCGCTTTGGCCGCAAACCTGCTGCCCGTCGTCGGGGCCCGCGGTGGCGTTTTCCTGGCCGAGACCAACTTCCCGGGCACCCCCGTGGACTATGTCAGCCACCTCGGGGCCACACGGAAATTCATTCCGGCTCCGCTTGAGGGAGCCATCCGGGGACTGCCTATGCCTGGCCGCTTCGGTGCTACGCAACGGGCAAAGGCCTTCCCGACGGCGGATTGGAACCTCGTGCGGGACGGTTCAGCGAGCATCGAGACACGCCCGTTGAGCAACCCAACGTCTCCGGATCTCATCCCTGGCTACTACGCACTGCTCAGGGCACGCCAACGCTGAGGTTAGTGCAGCTGATGCCCCTGGACAGGCTTCATGAGGGCATCAGCTGTACTAAAACTCTTATTTGAGTCCGGCCCCGGGGAGCAGCTCCGGGGCACCGAGGGAATCGGCGATGAATGCGTAATCCCAAGCCCGCTCGCGCCACTGAACGTACCGGCCCGATGCGCCGCCGTGGCCACCATCCATTTCGATCTTCATGACGATCGGCTCGGAACCGGTGGATGCGGAGCGCAGTGCCTGCACCCACTTGGCCGGTTCAACGTACAGCACCCTGGTGTCGTTGAAGGACGTCACGGCAGCGATCTTGGGGTAGGCCGCAGCCTTCACATTCTCGTACGGAGTGTAGGACTTCATGTACGCGTAGGCCTCGGGGTCCGTGATGGGGTTGCCCCATTCCTCCCACTCCAGGGCTGACAGCGGAAGCTCAGGGTCCAGGATGGTGGTCAGAGCATCCACGAACGGTACCTGCGCCACCACGGCAGCGTACTTCTCCGGCGCCATGTTGGCCACCGCACCCATGAGCAGTCCGCCGGCGGATCCACCCATTGCAGCAATACGCGAAGGATCAACCCAGCCGGAGCCTGCCAGCCAGTCCGTGGCCGCAATGAAGTCGGTGAACGTGTTCTTCTTGGTGAACTTCTTGCCATCCTCATACCATGTGCGTCCCAGTTCACCGCCCCCGCGGATGTGGGCAATAACCATGACGATTCCGCGGTCCAGAAGGGACAAGCGGGCCACGCCGAAGCCGGGATCCATGCTCATTTCGTACGAGCCATAGCCGTATACCAACCCTGCGGCTGTGCCATCCTGCTTGACCGACGCGTGACGAAGCACTGACAGCGGGACCTGGGTGCCGTCGTCGGCCGTTGCCCATTGGCGGGTGGCGACGTAATCCGCTGCCGAGTAGCCACCCAACACAGGGCTTTCCTTGCGGAGCAGCAACTCGCCACGGGGCTGTTCGGCTGTCGGCAGGACGAAGTCGTAGACGCGGGACGGCGTGAAGTACGAGGTATAACCCATGCGGATCACCGGGGCTTCGTAATCAGAGCCGGCAACACCTGCAGTGTAGAGCTCTTCATCGAAGGCAGGCTCCACGGGCGTCCCCTGAGCCGCCGTGCCCAAGCCTGCCAGCGGGATCACCTGCACGCGCTCAATGGTGTCCTTGCGGACGGACAACACCAGGTGGGTGGACGTCACTCCCGCGCCGTTGACACGAACGGCGTCGGAGTGCTCGACGACGGTGCGCCAGTCCTGCTCAGCCAGCGGCTTGGTGAGGTTGGCAGGGTCCACCAGGCTCACCATCGAGTTGATGGCGTCTTTGTTGTGGGTGAGGAGCAGTGTTTCCTTGCCGTCCAGCAGGAAGGGCTCAGCCTCGTAGAGAACCTTGTGGTCGCGGGAGATGACGGTGGTGAGTCCGGCGTCGTAGTCCTCGAAGCGGAGCAGCCGCGTTTCGCTGAACTCGGAGCAGCCGACGCTCAGCACCAAGTGCCGGCGGTCGGAGGAGAGGTCGAAGCCGAGCCACATGGCGACGTCGTCCTCCTGATAGATGACTTCATCCTCGGCCACAGGCGTACCCAGCCGGTGTGCCTTCACCTGGTAGGGCCGCCACGAATCATCCACAACCGTGTAGAAAAGGCGGGTTCCGTCCGGGGAGAAAGCAACCCCGTAGAAGATGTCCTCGATGATGTCCGGAAGGAGCTCGCCAGTGCGTAGATCCTTGATCCGCAAGGTGAAGCGTTCGTCTCCGGAGTTGTCCACCGCGTAGGCGTACAGGTTGCCGTCGACGGTCACGGCGGCACCGCCGACGCTGAAGAACGGCTGGCCTTCTGCCTCGATATTGCCGTCCAGGAGTACCTCCTCACCGGGAAGCGCGACGCCTGCGTCAACTGCCGGGGGAGTCCAGTCCGCCACAGGATCGCCGGTGTTGTCGGCCAGCACACGGCACTGGATGCTGTACTCCTTGCCCTCCACCGAACGGCTGTAGTACCACCAGCCATCCTTGCGGCTGGGTACGGAGAGATCCGTTTCCTGGGTCCGGCCTTTGATCTCCTGGAACATGGCCTCCCGCAGTGGCTCCTGGTGCGCCGTGACCGCTTCCTGGTAGGCGTTCTCTGCTTTGAGGTGGTCAACAACCTCGGCTGATTCCTTGTCCCTGAGCCACTCATAGTTGTCCACGAAGACATCGCCGTGATGTTCGCGGCGGGTGGGAATCTGCTGGGCGACAGGAGGCTGGAGTGTAGTTTCCTTGGCAGCGGCAGGGACGGAAGAAGTGTGGCTCATGTGGCCCACTCTATAGACGGGCTCTGACACAGAACCAGCAATTTCGCTCAGAGCGGCCGGGGTGCGGGCGAATTGTGAGAGTGGCCCATGACTTGGAGCACAACACGCCGGACCAGCGTCATGACTTGCCTGGTGGCAACACTCCATAGTGCGAGCACGATTTACGCCCCCGTTCCCGGATATTGGAGATTCAAATGGTTCCGCTTCACGCGCATAGTGTTCAGATCGGCAGGAGGGAAAGTTTTCAGGCAAAGCGGCATCCAGACTCTTTGCGTCGCTCCTACGTAGATCTCGAAGTCATTATCCCGGCTTACAACGAGGCCTCAAGGATCTCCGGCACCCTGACTCAAACCGTGGATTTCCTGGCAGTTCAGCCATGGTCTTCGCGCGTTGTGGTGGTTGATAACGGCAGTGTGGACGACACCGCTTCGGTTGTCCGCCGGATCTCCCGGGAGAAGGGAGACTCTGTGCCTATCTCGCTGGTGGGCTGCTCCCGTCGCGGTAAGGGGGCGGCTGTCCGGCGCGGCCTCCTGAGCGGGACGTCCAAGTACACGGGTTTCTTTGACGCCGACCTCGCCACTCCTTTGGAAACGCTCACATTGGCCATGTCTTACCTTGCCGGCGGCGCGGCGGCGGTGATCGCCTCCCGCTACGCCCCGGGTTCCACCCTTGTTGTGCCGCAACACCTTGGGCGCCGAATGGGTGGCACGGCTTTCCGGGCACTGACCAAGTCAAAGGTCAAAGGCATCCAGGACACCCAGTGCGGGTTCAAGTTTTTTGAACGTGACGCGCTCACGGCTGCCATGGTGCAGTGCCGCAGTACCGGATTTGCCTTCGATGTTGAACTGCTCCTCAGGCTTCAGGACAACGACGCCGGCATTGTGGAACTGCCCGTGGCATGGACCGATGGGGCAGAGTCCACGTTCCGCCCCTTCCAGGACGGAGTTGCCAGCTTTGCCTCGGTGATCCAACTTCAGAAAGCAGCATCATGACGGACTCCCCAACTGACATGAGTTCACCCACCATGCTCGCTGGAAAGCACGTGTTGGTTCTGAATTGGCGCGACGTCATGCACTCCCAGGCCGGCGGTGCCGAGCAGTACATGCATGAAATCTCACGCCGATGGGTGAACAGCGGAGTTCGTGTCACGTGGTTCACGGGGCGCGATGCCGGTCAGGCGGCCGAGGAGATCATTGACGGCATTCGCGTTCTGCGCGGCGGCGGAGCGCTCTCCCTTTATGGACAGGCAGCACTGAGGCTCCTGCGCACCAACGGACGGTTCGATGCTGTGGTGGATTGCCAAAACGGAATCCCGTTCTTCTCTCCGTTGTTCCTGCGCAGAGACATCCCGATCGTCCAGCTGGTCCACCACGTTCACCAGGATCAGTTCCGCACCCGGTTTTCTCCGCCCATGGCCGCCGTGGGCCGCTTTCTCGAAAGCACCGGCGCCAAGACGGTCTATGGGCAGCGAGCAATGGTGGCAGTATCCCCTTCCACGCGCATGGAATTGCGGAAGCTCGGATTCTCGGCCCCCATCCATGTGGTGCCGAACGGTACCATCGGTATCCCGCCGGCTG
This sequence comes from Arthrobacter sp. TS-15, assembly GCF_006964045.1. Classification (NCBI taxonomy): domain Bacteria; kingdom Bacillati; phylum Actinomycetota; class Actinomycetes; order Micrococcales; family Micrococcaceae; genus Arthrobacter; species Arthrobacter sp. TS-15. The sequence goes on from NZ_SDXQ01000024.1 coordinate 62,610, forward strand.
TTTCCACGCGGGCCGCTGAGCCCACCATCGCCGTCGTGAGCCGCTTGGTGCCCCACAAACGGTTGGACCTCCTGCTGGGCCAGTTTGCTGTTGCGGCGCGGAAGCTTCCGCACCTGCGCATGGACATCGTCGGTGACGGGCCGGAGCGGGCACGGCTGCAGCAACTGGCAATGGACCTCGGCCTGGTCCACGCCGTCACCTTCCACGGATACCAACCCAACGACGTCCGTGATGCTTTGCTGAGCCGCTCCTGGATGACGGCTTCCACGTCCGCTTCCGAAGGTTGGGGTTGCTCGGTGATTGAAGCAGCAGCCTGGGGAGTGCCCTGTTTGGCTTTGAGGGTTCCGGGTATCAGGGATTCCGTGGTGGATGGCCGTACCGGATGGCTGGTGGACAATCCCAAGGATTTTGGCGCCGCCATAGTTGATGCAATGACCGAGTTGGCTGCGCCGGAGGCCGCCATCATCGTCTCCGGTGAGTGCCGTGAATGGGCCCGTTGCTTTACATGGGATCGCAGCACCAAGCTGCTCACCGGGGTGCTGTTGGAGGAAATCATGATGCAGCGGGACGGCGGAGACCCCCTGGCCCGCCACTCGGATCTTTCCACTCTGGTTCAGTTCGAATTACCGGTTCAGCTTGAGGAATTCGGCGATGCCCATTTCGCCGCAGCACTGAGGCCGACGGATGAGTATGCAGTGGCTGACGGCAACGTATCCATCATCATGAAAGGCCGCGATGAATTCGAGGCCTCCGCTGCGATGAAACGGCTCGGGGTGGTTTCCGCGGAGATCCACTCCGCGGGACACGGTACCCTGCTTGCCGGGCCAGGGAGTGTCTTCGCCCCGGCCGATGCCCTCGATGGTCGGCAACGGTAACTGATCAGTGGTTGTATCCGATCAGACAATGACCCCGATAGTGAGCTTGAGACCCAGGGCGGAAGGTAGGAAGGGGACTCCGCATCAGGACGTCAACATAGCCCAAAACAGTGGCTTCCTTGCTGTGTCAGCCGGCCTCGTGGGAGTGGTGAGCTATGCGTGTTCCCTGCTCATGGCCAACATGCTGGGCACAGCGGACTACACACAATTTGCGGCCGCCGCCATGATCCTTGGGGTGGTGGGAATCGTTGCCAACGCGCTGGTGCCGCTGCCTCTGTCACATGTGGTGGCCGTACACCGGCAGGGGTCCCGGGAGCGGCAGGACGGCGTGGCCTTCTCGGTGTTCGTGTCCTGCCTGGCCGGACTGGCCGCCGCCACCATCACAGGCAGCGTGACGCTAGCCATTGCTACGCCGGAGCTGGCTGCTGCGGTGGCTCTCGCCGCTTTTGCCATTTTCGTGGTGAACGCGCCCGCCGGTTGGCTTCAGGGGGAGCTGCGCTTCACGTGGTACGCCGTGTCCACCATGGGCGAGGTGGTCCTGCGGTTGCTCTTCAGCCTGCTGGTCATTGTGATGGCATGGGGCGCAGGGGGAGCGGTCCTCGGCTTTGTGGTGGGTTGCCTGGCACCGTTGGTGGTGCCGTGGGGCTTCTATCAGGATCTCCGCTGGCGTCCCCGGGTGTTGCTTCAGAAGTGGCGATGGGCTGAAACCAGTGATATCGCGTCGGTCCTGTGTGTGGTGTCCGTGCTGGTGGGTGTGGATGTGGTGGTGGTCGGCTTCCTGGATAACGGCTCTGTTGACGCGGCCGGATTCCAAGCGCTCGCCACCATCGCCAAGGGCCCTGTCTATGTGGCCGCGGGCACGGCATTGGTAGCATTCCCGCTTTTGCGCGCCTCCGGCGTGAAGCCTGGCGAGGTGCTTGGTGCTTCCTTTGCCTCCTTCGGGCAGCTTGCGGTGGTGGCCTTCGCCATCATCGCTACTGCTCCGCCCATGATGTCCGGGCTGATTGTTCCGCTGAAGTACCACGGCTCGCTCCACCTCCTGCCATGGCTGGCGGCTTCCGGCCTCGGCTACGCCGTCCTGATGGTGCTTTCCACCATCCTCCTTGCCATGCGCGCTTATCGCCGCTGCCAAATAGGTCTGGCGTGCGCCTGTGCCCTGGTGATTGGCGGGCTGTGGATTGGTTGGCAGTTGAACGCTGTCACGGGCATGGCCGTTGGCTCGGCTGTTGGCGCGGTGATGGCTGGCGTGGTCCTCACCATCTTGGCGCGTCCTGTCCTGGTTGCGGCCCGCCCCGGACGTGGTGCCGCCACGTTCCTGGTCCTGGCCGGCGTCCTGATCGTGATCCTGGCATTCGTCGGGCAGGTGCAGCCCCTGGTCTGGTTTGCTGTCGCCGCCATCAGTGGCATCACCGTTCTTGCCTACCAGCGCGGCATTTTGCCGCACAGGAATGACTTAAGGATTTCCCGACGGCCTCAGGTTGGCAGGCGCAGCAAGGCTTCAGGCCGCCGGGCCAAGCCTCAACCGCTGTCCCCTGGCCCTGTGCGCGGGTGGAGGCTCCGGGGGCGTTCCAGCAACCTGACAGCATTCATCGCTGTGGTTGTTGTGGCGTTCGGCGTCCGTGCCCTGGGCCTCGAGCGCGGCTTCGAGCTGTGGGTGGACGAGATGTTGTACGTCCGGCTCGGTGAGTCCGTGGCCGCCGGAGAGTTCCCTACTTTGCCGGACGGGCCTTTCTTCCTCCACCCGCCCGGGTACTTCCTCCTTGAAGCCGGGGTGGTGAAGATTTTTGGGATTACCGGCCAGATCATTGAGGTGACGCTTCAGTTACGTTGGCTCAATGCGGTGATGGGTGCTGTAACAGTGGGTCTTGGCTTCCTGCTGGTCCGGAAACTGGCAACTCCTACCGCCGCCTGGCTCACGGCGGTGCTGCTGGCGTTCGAGCCGTTTATTTTGCGGAACAACAGCCATGCATTCCTTGAAACCACGGCCATGGTGCCGGGACTGGCTGGGCTGCTGCTCCTGGTCTCACCCCGGGGTTCGCAGCACAAACCGTTTTCCTTCCTCAGGCTCGCAACGGCTGGGCTCTTGCTGGGGTATTCCATCCTTTGCAAGGACTTCTTTTTGATCTGCACGGTGGCGCCGGTGGTTGCGGCAATGGTGTGGAAGAAGTCGTTCCCTTGGCGGAAGGGTCTGATGGTCACGGGCTTTGGCTTTCTGCCTTACGTGGCCTATTTGGTGGTGGTGGCCGCACACGGGCACTTTCCAAGCTGGGTGTGGGCCAAGAGCAATGGTCTGGTGCGCATGTCCGGCGTGGAGAAGACCACCGGGTTCACTTCCGAGGGCTCGCCGAGCATCGTGTCCAGGCTCATCGAACAGAGCGGGCATTTTGGGACCAGCTATTTCTTGTTGGGTCTTTGCCCGGTGGTGGGTTTGCTCTTGTGCTTCAGCCACCACCCCGGCCGCCGTCTCATGGGGTTGGCCGGCGCGGCTCTCGGTGCAGCGGGCGTATACAGCGCAGTGTTCGGCACTTTTGAGGAACAGTACGGTTACGGCGTCATGGTGGCCGGAGCCATTTGTTCAGTGCTGGTGGTGGTGGAAATCCGGGAGAGGTACCCCAAAACCCGTCGAACCCTGGCCGTTATCAGTGTCTGCTACGTCGTGCTGACCGTGATCTTGGGGCTTCGCACGGCACTAACCCCGGATAACGGCTTCGTCCGGGCAAATGATTGGATCCAGGCCAACCTTCCTGCCGACGCCAGGATCAGTGTTACCAACAGCACCGGTCACTTTGCGTATATGCATGATTCCCGGTTCGGGATATGGCCCTCCGCACCATTGATGAAACAGAACGGCGTGAGTTACATCCTCACCCAGTCCAAGCCCACCAGCCAGGGTTACGGCTATGCAAACCCCACCATGCTGGCCTGGCTGAAGGAGCATGCGACTCCCATGGTCACAACGGCTGGCCCCACCAATGGGGAAACCACTATCTGGTTGGTGGATCCCGCAGCCCTTGATGCAGCAGCTGCGGATGGCATCGGCGAGCCTTCGAAAGAATTCGGGACGGAAAAATAGAGATGAAAGTTTTGCATCTGGGCTTCGAGGATCCCCGCATGCCCGGGGCAGGGGGAGGGTCTGTGAGGACCCACGAAATCAATCGCCGCCTGGCGGCACAGGGCTTCCGCATCACTGTCCTGACCACCCGGTATCCCGGCTGGCAGGAGCGTGTGGAGGACGGCGTGCATTATGTCCCCATCGGCATCGGATCGGGAAAGAACCGTTTGACCAGGTTGGTTGCCTATGTTGTCCGGCTGCCGTTGGAGGTACGGAAACGCCGTTCGGCTGCCGAGCTGGTGGTGGAGGATTTCTTTGCGCCCTTTTCCACCATGGCCGCACCCCTCTGGACCAAACGCCCCACCATCGGCGTTGTCCAATGGCTTCACGCGAGGGACAAGGCGCGGCAGTACAAGCTACCTCTGCACTGGATAGAGCGGCTGGGCGTCCGGAAATACCGCAGGCTCATCTCCGTGTCCCAGGGCATCGCAGCCCGGCTCAAACAACTGAACCCGGACGTGCAGGTGGATGTGATCGGAAACGGCGTGGACCCAGGTATATGGAACACTCAGCCGCACCTGGGAGAAGACGTCCTCTTTCTGGGGCGCTTGGAGTACGGGCACAAGGGCCTGGACCTCCTTCTGGAAGCCTGGGCTATCGCCTGCGAGCAGGTGGAGGGTAACTTGCTGATTGCCGGTACGGGCCCGGACGAAGAACGGTTGCGCACGTCCATTCAGCAAGCGGGCCTCTCCGATCGCGTGCGGATGCTCGGATGGCTGTCCGGCGACAAGAAGTTTCAAGCTCTCAGCCACGCCCGTTTGTTGGTTGTTCCGTCCCGGCACGAGACCTTCGGACTGGTGGCCATCGATGCCCTTGCGGCAGGCACTCCGGTGATCGCCTTTGATATTCCCTGCCTCAAGGAGATCGTCCCGCCCGGCACGGGGTGGATCGTGGAAGCGTTCGATGTTAAGGCTTTGGGAGAAGAGATTGCCCGCCGCTATTCACAGGCAGGGTTGGCGCACGTGGCTGAGCAGGGACGAAAATTTGCCGCCGGTTACAACTGGGATGCGCTCGCCGGGATGCAGGCGCGGACCTACCACAGCGCGCTTGCCGACCTCAATGAACTTCCAACCCGGCAGCAGCCTGTCCGCCACGTTGAAAGGTCCTGAATGCCGTTTCCGTCACGAGTTGAACGTTCCATGGCGGGCGACGCGCCGTGGCTGTTTTTGTCACCCCACCTTGATGATGCTGTGTTGTCCTGCGGTGCGCTGATTGAAGCACAGGCCCAAGGACGCGAGATCATCGTGGCCACGATCTTCACCGAGGCAACACCAGCACCGCTTACGCGCGCAGCACGGTCCTTCATGCGCCAATGCACCGTTCCGGACGCCGGGGAACTGTTCCAGGCGAGACAGTCCGAGGACCGCGCCGTCTTGGAGGACATGGGAGTGCAATCCATACATTTGGGGGAGGTGGACGCATTGTTCCGACGCCGACGCAAGCCATTAGCGATGGGGAGCGGCGCATGGGACCGGCTGCTCCCGGAGCTGACACACCGGTACCCCACCTACAGGTTTGATATCGCGCACGGAAGGGTCGCCAAAGGGGATCGGACACTCATCCGCCAGCTCTGCACCGACGTCGCAGTTCTCATGGCGCAAACCCAAGCCGAACTGCTGTTTTGCCCGGCAGGTGTGGGGAAGCACGTGGACCACCTCATCACCCGCGCGGTAGGCAAAGGACACCCTGAGAACGTGGTGATGTACTCTGACTTTCCCTACGATCTGACGGCCGGCCCGGATGAAAGGTACTTGTCCGCTATGGGATTCGTTCCGTGGACCTGGGACGAGGGCCTTGACGCAAAACTTGGGCGTATCAGGCAATACCCCACACAGGTAGATGCACTGTTTCCCGGCGGAGTGATCCCACTGAAACCGGAAACATACTTTGTGCCCGGCCGTGGCGGGCCTAGGGCGCGGTCATTCTGAGCGGAGGGCACCAGCCAAGGACACCCGGTTCCGGCCGGAGGCCTTTGCCGCGTAGAGCGCCAGGTCAGCTTCACGCAGGAGTTGTTCGGTTCCTGCCCGGTGACCGGCGGTAAAGGCGGAGATTCCAGCGCTGATGGTCAGGACGCCGTCGGGATCGCCGGAATGTTCAATCCTCAAGTCCTGCACTGCGGACCGGACACGCTCCATGACAGTCCTTGCGCCGTCCACATGCTGATCGCGCAGGACAAGGAGAAATTCCTCGCCGCCAAACCTGTAGACGGCATCGGACTTTCGTACCGCGCCGGCCAGCGTCGACGCAATGGCAATCAGTGCGGCGTCGCCCGCCTGATGGCCGTAGATGTCGTTGTAGCTTTTGAAATTGTCCACATCCACCATGGCCAGGCAATAGTCGTGATCCTTGTTGCCCCCGCCGTGCAGCGTGCCGAGGTCTTCGGCCAGCTTCAGGCGGTTGTGCAGTTTGGTGAGGGGATCGGTCCGTGCCTGCTCTGTCAGCGCCGAACGGTACCGGGCAAGGTCCGCGTGCAAGGAGGTAATGCGGTGGGCCGCAAGGAGACGGATGTGAAGGCTGAACGGATCCAGTGGTTTGGTGACGTAGTCGTCAGCTCCGGCTTCCATTCCGGCCAGAACGTCTTTCCGTGAACCGTGGGAGGTCACCAGGATCACGTAGGTGTAGCTGTCGGCCTCGGCCGCACGGATGGCGCGGCAAAGATCCAGCCCGTTGAGGCCGGGCATCATGAGGTCTGTCACCACAGCTTCGGGGCTGTGTTCCTTGTAGAGTTCCCAGGCCGAGTCGCCGTCCACGGCCACGATGCACTCATGGCCGGACTGTTCCACGGCGGCTTTGGTGATCATCCTGGAGATCTGGTCGTCGTCAGCGATGAGGATTTTCATGACGTTTCCCGCAGTGGTGCTTCCCGCACGTGTGCCCCCGTTAGTGTTCGTTCCAGTGCTTCGTCCACGCGCGTGAGTTCGGCGCGCAATTGGTCCAGTATTGGCAATCCGCTGGCTCCAAGGTCTGGTCCCGCAACGTGGCCCAGCCGTTCCAGTTCCTTGCACAGGCCGGCGGCACCGGCTGCTCCTATATTGGCGGACGCACCGGCAAGCTTGTGCGCTGCGGCCTCCACCCTTGCGGCGTGCCCGGTGTCCAGCGCCCATCGCAGGGTGTCCAAAGCTCCTTGGGAATCCTGCCGGAAAGCCTTCACGGCTTCAGGCAACAAACCCAAACCGTCGGCGGGCCCGAGTTCCCGGAGGATCTCCAGTCGCGCCAGGTCAAGGACAACAGAGCCCGACGCCGGTGCTTCCGCCGGCTGCTGCGCGGCCTCCACCACGGCGTCCGGCGCCGCAACAGCGTCCACCACGGCGTCCGGCGCCGCAACAGCGTCCACCACGGCGTCCGGCGCCGCAACAGCCTCCACCACGGCGTCCGGCGCCGCAACAGCGTCCAGCCCGCCAGCCGCCGTCGACTCTTGCTCTTGTTGCGGTACCCAGCGCGAGAGGACCTCAGAGAGCTTGGCCAGATCCACGGGCTTGCTGATGTAGTCATCCATGCCAGCAGCGAAGCAGCGCTCGCGGTCCTCGTCCAGGGCGCCGGCCGTCATGGCGATGATGGGGATTCTGGCAGCGTGGCCGTTGCGGGCACGGATTGCCCGGGTCGCGTCGAAGCCGTCCATGACCGGCATGTGGCAGTCCATGAGGACCGCTGCGTACTTGCCGGACAGGGCCGCGGACACGGCTTGCTCGCCGTCGTCCACAATATGTACTTCGTAGCCGAGGCGGTTGGCCATTCCGCGCGCCACCAACTGGTTTACTTCGTTGTCTTCGGCCACCAACAGCGTCCCGAGGCGGGGCCTGGGATCCGAAGTTTCAACAACGGCAAGCACCGGCGGTGAAGCCGCACCGGCGCTCTTGGTGGCCAGCACGCGCAGGAGGCGGTTGTAGAGCTCAGAGCTGCGGACGGGTTTGGTGAGGTATTCGCGGATTCCGGCTGAGGTGAGGTCGCTTCTTTCCACCTGCATGGTGGAGGTTAACAGGATGATTCCCGGGCCGCCGGAGCCGTTGGCGTCGTTCTTGATGTTGCGGGCAAGTTGGAGCCCATCGGTGTCGGGCATGCACATGTCCACCACCGTGATGTCGTACGGGTGGCTTGTTAGGGCAGCGGCACGGTATTCGTCCAGGGCGGACGCAGCGTCGGCAACGGAGACTGGAAGCATGCCCCAACTGGCCAGTTGTGTTTCCAGCACCAGACGGTTGGTGGCGTTGTCATCCACCACCAACACCCGGCGGCCGGCCAGCGTGGCAGGTAGGTTTTCCGTGTCGGAGGAGGCCGGGCCAAGGGGCAGTTCAAGGTCGAACCAGAACCGGCTGCCCACTCCGGGCTCACTGTCCAGTCCGATCTTGCCGCCCATGACTTCGGTGAGGCGCCGGGAGATTGCCAAGCCGAGTCCGGTTCCTCCGTAGCGGCGGGTGGTGGAAGCGTCTGCCTGGGCGAAGGATTCGAAGAGCCTCTGATGATTCTCGGCGCTGATGCCAATGCCGGTGTCCCTGACCTCGAAGCGCAGTGATGCGTTGTTCGCGTCTTGGGCGAGGACTGAGACCTGGACTTCCACTTCGCCGGTGGGGGTGAACTTGACGGCATTGGATGACAGGTTCAGCAGAATCTGCCTGATGCGGCCGGCGTCGCCCATCATACGTGCCGGCACGTCCGGGTGGCAGTAGGAAATGAGCTCCAGGTTTTTCCCCTGTGCAGCTTCCACCACCAGTCCCGCTACTTCCTCCACCAGCGCCCGTGGGTCGAAGACGTTGATGTCCAGGTCCACTTTCCCGGCTTCCAGCTTGGAGAAGTCAAGGATGTCGTTGATCAGGGTCAGCAGGACCTCGCCGGCGCCTTTGACTCCTTGGGCGTACTGCCTTTGCCCTTCGCTGAGGGGCGTGTCCATCATGAGCGAGGTCAGGCCGATCACCGCGTTCAGTGGGGTCCGGATTTCGTGGCTCATGGTGGCCAGGAACTCGGACTTGAGGCGGCTGGACTCCAACGCTGCCTCGCGGGCTGTCAGGAGTTCTTTCTCGGCAGCTTTGCGTTCGGTGATGTCGCGGGAGATGGTGGCCACGCCGCGGATGCCGGATTCACCCCGCACCGGGGACAACGTCACGGACACCGGAATGACTTCGCCGTCGCGGCGTCGCCTCTGGCTTTCGTAGTTCTGCACCTCACCGCTTTGTGCGGTGCTTTCCAAGGCGAGGCGTTCGTTCTCCATCAGTTCCTGCGGAACGAAGAAGTCTCCCTTCCGTCCTATTGCTTCAGAAGCTGGGTAGCCGAAGATCCTCTCGGCACCGGGGTTCCAACTGGTGATCACGCCGTCGGGGGTTTCGCCGATGATGGCGTCGCCGGAGGAATTCACGATCGCCCCCAGACCCTCCAGCTCGGCGGTGCGTTGAGCCACTTTCGATTCGAGGTCACGGGTCAGCGTCACATTTTCGACGACGATCAGCACCTGCCGCACCATCACAAAGACAATCACCACCAGCCCGGTGAGCAGCAGGACGCGGTCCTCCCCGATGGGACGGCTGCGCGAGAAGAACACGGCACTGAACACGGGCAGGTAGGGAAGCAGCTCAAGGGCTGCGGCGTAAACCCGCCCGTCTTTTTGCGTGGTGCCGGCTTCCGGAAGCAAGGGGCTCAGGGCCACCAACAGGAAGGCCAGTACCCACCCCAACGCCAAAGGGGATCCCGTGACACCGGATACGCCTTGGAGCGTGAAACTCATATACGCCATATCCGTGATGGCGAGGACCCAGAAGCCAATTCCCAGGCTCAGCCAGGGAAGCCTGCGGCCCCGGGCTGCGCGCATGGTCAGGACGATCACCACGGAGACCATGAAGACGTCTGCGATGGGATAAGCCATCTGTGTGGCCTGGGCAAAAGCGTCCTGGCCGGTGGCCCCGGCCAAGGGTCCCAGCACGGAGCTCCACGCAATGAAGAACGTAGAGCTTGCCACTACTCCTGCGTCCAGGATGGTGCGACGCAGCGGGATGCGGCGCCCTTGGCCTTTTAGCAGCAGCACTAATCCGATGGAGGTGGGCAGCGCGTACCAAACAAAGCCGACATCCGCGAAGGACGGGAAAGGGTACTGGTGGTTCAGGGTGATGCCGTTGATGGTCCAGACTGTTTGACCGGCGCTCCAGATGGCCAGGCCGGCCACGATGAACCAGCGACCCGGATTGTTGTCCGGGTTTCTCCGGCCAGCAAGAGCAGCGAGGGTATGGGTTGAGAGCGCGGTGAGTGCAGCCAGAAGGATTGCCAGGTCGCCGGCGAGTTGCGCCGTCGTGGTTCCTGATCCGCTTGCCAGACCGAAAGCCAGCAAAACCAAACAGACCCCAACAGGCACCAGGAAGAACGGCCAACCATGCCGCAAAGCCGGGCGCGTAGCAAGAACCCCGTGCTTCACTCCTGCCACTGAACCCCCGCCTTCAAAAGTGGCCCCACCAAAAGCGAACAAACGCGTTTATCCAGCGCTGAGGAGAGCATACGCCGAAAAGCCCGGTTGAGGGATGGATCACACTCATAGTCCATGCGTGTTGGGCCACCAGGGCGGCAGCCCGTTCACTCCTATAGTTGGTGTAGTTCACTGCCGCAAACCCCAGACGGCGCCGGAAGCCTCAGGAAAGGCCAGAAGTGCTTGTACGGCAGTACGCCACGTGGTGGCTAAAGACCCTTTTCATCGCCTACCTGGTTGCGCTCGCATTTGTTGTCTTCCTGCCCGCACGCGAAGCCAGCACGGTCACAGGTTTTGTGGGGGTCATTGCCGGCTGGCTTTCGGTTCTCGGCATTCCACAGGAGGCGGCGGGCATCGGAGTGGAATTCATGGCGAACATCGTCATGTTTGTCCCTTTCGGGGTGTTTGTCCGGCTGCTGAAACCAACGCTGTGGAAGTGGTGGCCGCTTGCCCTTCTCGCTGCTGCATCGTCCGGGACCATCGAAGTCGTTCAATTGCTGATACCTGGGCGGGTGACTGCTTGGTCGGACATCGTTGCCAACACCTTGGGGGCCTTGGCGGGCCTGGTGGTAGCCAAGAAGCTCGCGTCCACTATCCGGTAGAAGTGGGCTGGACAGCCTAGCCCTTCCTACTACAGCAGCTGTTGCCCTGCGTCCCGGGTATCGTAACGTCGGCTCAAAATGAGTGAAAGAAGAGCGATGAGCAACGAAGGTACCGTTTCCAAGCCGCATGCCCGTCGCGCTGTGGTTAAGGGTGTGGCATGGTCCATGCCCGTCATTGCTGCCGCCGTTGCGGCCCCCGCTGCGGTAGCCTCCGTGAACACCCTGGGCCTTGCCTTCACAGCTTCCTCCACATCGCTGCTCAGCCTCCGGCTACTGGACGGAACCAGTGCACTCACGGCCCAGTCATTGGTCACCGTCCCCACCATCCTTACCCTCACCAACGGCCCCGGAGCGGTCACGGACAACGCTCTGGTGACAGTGTCGATTTCCCGCCCTACCGGCATCAACATCCCGGTTGGCCGGGCTCGCGGATTCGGTGTGTACTCCTTCAACGGGACAGCCACCATCGCCGGCCAGCGCACTACGACGTACCAGTCCGCGCCGGTCATCGGACAGTACGGCTTTCCCTCCACCACGTGGAGCAACAGCGTCCCCATTACGGTGGCGAGCAACGGCACACTGAATCTGCCGATTGTTTTCGGATTGGCAGGCACCAGCACCGGCGTATCCGTCAGTTTGCTGGCCTTATTCCCGGTCACCGTGACCGTGGTCATTGGGGGTCGCACCCTGATCGCAACCAGTAGCATCTCCGTTCCGATCGGTGCGGGCATCCTCTAGACCTTCAACGCTGATCCTTTCCGCAAACATGACTCCCAAGACGGTGAAAGCCCGTACGCTGCTCCGCTCGCCATGGATTCACGTCCTGCTCGCACTGATGGCAGTGTCCTTGGTTCAGGGATTCCTTGTGAAGGTCTACTCGGTGCCGTCGGGCTCCATGGAACAGACACTCAACGTCGGTGACCGGGTGCTGGTCAACCGCACCGCTTACACCGGCTCGGAACCCAAACGCGGCGACGTCGTTGTTTTCAGGAAACCGGCGGGATGGGGGCCAGCGCCCCAACGCGGCACCCTGCGCACAGGAGTTGGCTGGTTTGGTGAGGTGACCGGAATCGGCCCCGCCAACACCGAATACCTGGCCAAGCGGGTGGTCGGTTTGCCCGGCGATGCTGTGGAATGCTGTGACGTCGGCGGACACGTCACAGTCAATGGTGGGGCCGTTGCGGAACCCTACGTTTTCGAGGATCTCGCGTTCATTACCGGCAGCACGGACTGTTCGACGACGGTGAGGTCGCCGCGCTGCTTCGGGCCCATCCTTCTTGGCGAGGATCAGTACCTGCTCTTGGGCGACCACCGCTCCCGGTCCGAGGATTCCGTTACCGCCTGCCGGGCCGCGGGGTCAACGGGTAGCTGCGTCAAGACTGCCGGCCGCGCAGACATTATTGGCCGTGTGGACGGATTCCTGTTCCCGTTCACCAAGTGGGGAAGCGCCCACACCATCACACAGCCCCTCACCAGCGCCCAGCGATGAGGGCCCGATTTGCTCACTGTCCTTTATCAAGGGCATGCGCCACGATGTACGTGCCCAATTGGTCCTTGGAGAGTGCGGTGGCGATGTCCGCGATCGCCGTGGTGTCAGCCAGGACAATCGACTGCCCGTCCGCTGAGGTTCCCGTGCCAAGGGTGGGAAGGGTAAACATCACTATGTCCTGGGCCCGGACATCCTTCATGGACAGGGAGAGACTGCCGATCGCAGCAGCATCAAAGTTCTTATCCACGCTCACGAACGGGGACACCGCCGCGACCATGTTGCTGATGGTCACCGGATTGGTCAGTGTTTCGCGGGCAATGATTTTGCCCATCACGGACTTGAGGTATCCCTGTTGGTTTCGCACACGTTGGTAGTCGCCGTCACTGAACGCCAGTCGCTCACGGACGAAGGCGAGGGCTTCATCTCCATCAAAGGTCTGCTTGCCAGCCTTATAGGCCTGTCCGGCCATGGGTCCTGAGCTTGGCGCAAACGGAATCTTCACGTCCACCTCCACGCCGCCAAGAGCATCGGTGAGGCCCTTGAAGCCCTCGAAATCGATCATGGCTACGTGGTCGATGCGTTGATCAAAAAGCGTCTCCACAGTTTGAACCATCAGGGGGACACCACCGTAGGCGAGGGCGGCGTTGATCTTTGATTCGCCTTTTCCGGGAATATCAATCCACAGATCCCGCATCAGAGATATTGCATAGGCTTTTTTTCGGTCGGCGGGAAGGTGTACCAACATCAGAGTGTCGGCGCGCTGGTTAGTTGCGGCATTGGTTTCAACGTCCACGTCAGAACCGCGTGTATCACTGCCCATCACAAGAATGTTCATTGCCGTGTTGCCATCGGCTTTCTGCGGCCGGGTGGACTCTTCAGGAAAGGCATTCTCAATCCTGGTAGAGCCTGAGTTGAAAGTTTGTATCAGCGTGAATACATAGGCCCCGGCAATAAGCCCAACAACAAGCACTGCCGCCGCGAATCCTAAAAGCACATTCCTGGCGGTCTTCCTACTCTTTGGACTGTGTGAACGTCGTCCCGCGGAGCGGTTTCGGGCAGGGGTGGGGAGCGTCATGTGTTCCTTGGTGTTGGCAGCAGCAGCGAGGGCTTGGCCCAACGTACTGCGGCGGAGCGCTGACGAGCCGATTGCTGATCCGTTTGATCCATGCCCGGGAATCAACGATTACTGCCTGCTGGACGACGTTCCAGGCCGGGTGGAGCAAGTAGTCCATTTCCGGAAACTGCGTAATGCCCAAGTAACCGTTCCGGCCCTTGGGAGGAAAGTCGAGTAGTTCCTACTCGTGCACCGGGAACAGCCCATTCCTACTATTGAAATTCGTAGGGTTATTGCACTTCCGTTCCTCCGGCTCAGCGGTGGACTGCACCCCCGCCCTTTGTGGGTGGTGCTCCTCCCAATACGTAGCTGCGCTTTCTCATTTGGGCCAAGATCAGCCTGCATTGCGCGGTCCAGAGCCATGGATTCCGGGGTTTCCCATGAATATGAATGACTTAGATCTTCAAACTTCCCTCACAACCAAGAGCGGTGGCGATGTTCGGCAGCCGCAGTCCACAAAATCCAAGCTGTTGATTGCCGGCGCAGTGCTCGCGATATTAGCTCTGATTCCCTTGCTTTTCGGCGTGGTGAACTGGGCGACGCAACCGGCAGGTGATGTTGACCAAACTGTTTCGCAGGACCAAGTCCCGTTCTCCAAAGGCGACGGGGCCCAACCGCCTGCAGCCCTGCCTGTCCAGGACGTGGAAGCAGAAGCTGCGCCGCCCGCAGCTGCAGTGCCCGCAGCGGTTCCTGCACCCGCAGCCCCGGCGCCGGAACCCGCAGCGCCGGCTCCGGATGCTGTGGAGGCACCGATAGTGGCGGCCGTCCCTGCAGCGCCGGCTGGTGACCCCAACCTCTACACGGTTGCTTCGGGGGACACGGTTGGTTCCATAGCTTCCCGCTACGGTGTGGATGTTACTGCCATGTTGGCTGCCAACGGACTCAGCGCCTATTCGGTGATCGTGCCGGGACAGGTCTTGAAGCTCACCGGACCGCCTGTGGCGGTAGTCGCACCAGCACCAGCACCAGCACCAGCACCAGCACCGGCTCCAGCCGCTCAGGCTGCACCTGTCCAGGCACCAGCCGCGGCCGCTCCCGCTGCTGCCGCCCCAGCTCCGGCACCCGCTCCCGCTCCGGCGCCTGCCGTCAGGACCATCTACGTAGCAGGAGCCGGCGGGCAATCCATGGTGGATGCTTGCATCGGGCCGATTCACTACACGCCAACCAACGCCTACGCCACGTTCATAACGGAGCATGATTTCTGTGGAGGATGGGGCCGGTTCTCCGGCATCAGCGTGGGGGAAACCGTCTCCATTCCGGGTTACGGAACCTTCACGGCCACCGGCAGGGGCCAGGTACCCAATCCGGGAAGCACCAATGATGTGGCAGCAGTCTTCGGCGGATTTCCCGCAGTGGTCCTGCAGACCTGCATCCCGGGCACCAGTCAGATGCTGGTGATTGCGCTCAACTAATCAGGAAATACTAGGCCGGCGCCGTCAGGCGCGCGAACCGGAGGATGCCCAGGATGGCCGGGGCCAGCTCATCCTCCATCTGGTGGTAGACCTCTTCCGATCGTCGGTAGGGGTCTACCACGTCGTTGTCTGCAGGATCGGAGGGCAACGCGAGGTGGCGGACTGAGGCCGCGCGGCTGGGAAGTGCGCGCCAAAAGTCCGTGATGTCTTCGGCCGGGGGAGTATCGCCACGGTTCTCCAGCACAGCCAGCATGCGGGCAAATTCGCGGACGGTGAAGGTGCGCTTCAACAGGGACGCATCCAGCTGAAGGACCTCGCCGCGGTGCTTGGATGTCATGGCCAGCACCAGGTCGGTTTCTTTGAGGATCCGGGGGGTCAGTTGCCTGGCTGCGAAGTCGTCCGGGCTGCCGCGGAATGTGCTGATGATTTGGGCTGAGAGCGGCTGGATGGGTTCTCCCACCATGGCCCGCGTTCCGGCACTGCGAACCTCAAAGGAGCCGGGGCTTACCTGGTTGAGCCCCGTTTGCAGCAACCGTTCGGCCACGGGGGAGCGGCAGATGTTCCCTGTGCAGACGGTGAGAATCCTGAACGGCTGGGGCGATTCCACGTAAGGCTCTTTTCTAGCGTTGATGGGGGACAACTGAGGTCCCACCCCAAGTTAACACGGCGGGCAGCGCGGATCTTGTCAACAACGCGGAGCCGCTGAATCAAGTCCAAACGCGGGAACGAACGCTTGACTGAAATCACCCGCTCCGCATATTCTGAACGAACGGTCGGTAATTTATTAGGAGCAACCATGGCATCGCAGAATCTGCAGTCAGTGCCCGCTGAGCTGTCCCCGGAAGAGCAGGAGCGGGAGGCGGCCGGTCAGGCGTATTTTGATCGCATCATTTCGGAGGACTCGCGCATTGAACCGCGCGACTGGATGCCGGCGGCTTACCGCAAGACTTTGCTGCGCCAGATCTCGCAGCACGCACACTCGGAAATCATCGGCATGCAGCCGGAAGCCAACTGGATCACCAGGGCGCCGAGCTTGAAGCGCAAGTCAATCCTCATGGCCAAAGTTCAGGACGAGGCCGGTCATGGCCTGTACCTCTATTCGGCCGCTGAGACCCTGGGCCAGTCCCGGGACCAGATGATGGAAGACCTGATCGCCGGTAAGGCCCGGTACTCGTCCATCTTCAACTACCCCACGATTTCCTGGGCAGACATGGGAGCCATCGGTTGGCTTGTTGATGGCGCTGCCATCTGCAACCAGGTGCCCTTGTGCCGTGCCTCGTACGGTCCTTACGGTCGCGCAATGGTGCGCATCTGCAAGGAAGAGTCGTTCCACCAGCGCCAGGGTTTCGAAATCCTGCTTGAACTCTCCAACGGCACACCTGCCCAGAAGCAGATGGCCCAGGATGCAGTGAACCGCTGGTACGCACCATCTCTGATGATGTTCGGCCCGCCGGATGACGATTCACCTAACTCCAAGCAATCCATGGCCTGGAACATCAAGCGCTTCAGCAATGACGAGCTGCGCAGCCGGTTCGTGGGCATGATGGTGGAGCAGGTCCGGGTACTCGGCCTGACCCTGCCTGATAAGGACATCCGTTTCAACGAAGAAACCAAGAAGTGGGAGCACGGACCTTTGGACTGGAACGAGTTCAAGGAAGTCCTGGCCGGCCGCGGTCCCTGCAACTCGCAGCGCGTCGAGCGCCGCCGCGAGGCACACGAAAATGGTGCCTGGGTTCGCGAAGCCGCCGTGGCCTACGCCCGCAAGCAAGCACAGAAAGAGAACGCAGCATAATGGCTCCTCACGGTAACCCGGAAGCACCGGCCAGCGCCGCCAGCGAAATCAACCGCGAGGCCCCCAAGGTTGCGGCCACCACCAACGTTGAAAGCACGACGACGGCACCGGCCTCAGGCCCGGACGTCGCCTCGCATGGGGCGAAGGAAGAGTCTCCCTGGTCACTCTGGGAGGTTTTTGTGCGCTCCAGCCGCGGCCTGTCCCACGTGCACGCCGGTTCCTTGCACGCACCGGATGCGGCCATGGCCCTCCGGAATGCCCGGGATCTGTACACCCGCCGCAATGAAGGTGTCTCCATTTGGGTTGTCCCGGCCGAGGCGATTTCCTCCAGCGATCCCGATTCCAAGGGTTCCTTCTTCGAATCTCCGCAGGGCAAGGATTACCGCCACGCAACGTACTACACCAAGAGTGAGGGCGTGAAGCACCTGTGACTACCGAAGACGTGAGCACCAAAGACGTGAGCACCAAAGACGTGACTACCAAAGATACTGACTTCGCAATCGAAGGCCACGGCGACATCTCCGTTGGCGTGCACGGAGCAGGTGCGTCCGGTGACGGTTCGGCAAGCGCCACCCGCATCACGCCGGGCAACGCATTGCGCCCGGAGGACATTGCCCTTGAGATCAGCCGGGGACAGGTCAAGCCCACCGACGATGTTGCAGAGTTTGCCCTGCGCATCGGCGACGATGGCCTGATCCTCGCCCAGCGCCTGGGCCACTGGATTTCCCGTGCCCCCGAGCTTGAGGAAGACATTGCCCTCGGCAACATCGCACTGGACCAGTTGGGCCATGCAAGATCGTTCCTGACCTATGCCGGTGCCGCCTGGGGCAAGTCCGAGGACGACCTCGCGTACTTCCGCCGCGAACACGAATTCCGTTCCGCGCACCTGTTTGAGCAGCCCAACGGCGATTTCGCGGTGACCATCGCCCGTCAGTTCATTGTGAGCTTCTACCAGTTCGAGCTCTACACCAAGCTCATGGAGTCCACCGATCCCACCATCGCTGCCATCTCCGCGAAGGCCGTGAAAGAGGTGGATTACCACCGCGACCACAGCGCACAGTGGGTGCTTAGGCTCGCCGGCGGCACTGATGAGTCCCGTGCACGCATCATCCAAGGCTTCAAGCTGGTGTGGCCGTATGTGGACGAACTCTTCGAGGATGACGATCTCACCACCCGCCTGGCTGAAGCTGGAGTTACTGTTCAGCCTTCCAGCCTCCGTGCGGAATTCGATCGCCTCACCGGCAACATCATGGCCGAGGCAGAGCTGGAAGTTCCCGGTGTCCCGCAGTCATTGGGCGGCGGGCGGCACGGCAAGCACTCCGAGTTCCTGGGCTACATCCTGGCTGAAATGCAGGTCCTGGCCCGCGAGCATCCAGGCGCGAGCTGGTGACCAGCATGGCGACGCAGTCAAAGACAGCTGAGCAGCGGGCCTGGGACATCGCGTCCACGGTCTGCGATCCGGAAATCCCGGTCCTCACCATCGAGGACTTGGGGATTCTTCGCGGCGTGCGGGTTGTTGAGTCGACTGAGGCGGCCACCGCAGACGGCCGGCACGACGGCGGCACCGCAACTACCGCCGTCGAGGTCACCATCACGCCCACGTACTCGGGTTGCCCGGCGATGGATGCCATTGGTGACGACCTGCGGACAGCCTTCCAAAAGGAGGGTTACGCGAGCGTGCACGTAAACCTGGTGCTGTCTCCGGCGTGGACCACTGACTGGATGACCGAGTCCGGCAAGGCCAAGCTGGAGGAGTACGGGATTGCCCCGCCCAGCGGCATGGCTGCCGCCGGGGGCCACTCCGGTCCTATTCGCCTGAGCCTGGCTGTGAAATGTCCGCAGTGTTCGTCGTTGAACACCAAGGAAATCACCCGCTTTGGTTCCACATCCTGCAAGGCGTTGTTCGTCTGCCAGGACTGCAAGGAACCGTTCGACTACTTCAAAGTCCTATAAGGAATTCCATGACCACCGAAACCCAGACGGCCAGCCGCCGTCGTGCGTCTTTCCACAACCTGACCGTCGCGGAAGTCCGGCGCCTCACGGACGATGCCATTGAGGTCACGTTTGGTGTTCCGGCCGAGCTTGCCGGGCAGTACGACTACCTCCCGGGGCAGTACGTCGCCCTGCGCGCCACGCTGCCGGATGAGAACGGTGAGCCGCACGAGGTCCGCCGCAGTTACTCGATTTGCGCAGAGCCGCGCAGCTTTGAGGACGGCAGCAGCGAGATCCGCGTGGCCATCAAAAAAGACCTGGGCGGCCTTTTCTCCACGTGGGCCAACGCCGAGCTCAAAGCCGGGGATGTCCTGGATGTGATGAGCCCGCAGGGTGCGTTCATCTCCCGGCACGGCAGAGACGGCGCCTCGGTTCAGCACAACGTCATGAACTCCATGAACCACCCGGAGGAGCTGGCGGGGGAGCCGGGCAACTTCGTGGCGATCGCCGCGGGTTCGGGCATCACGCCGGTCATCGCCATCGCCCGGACGCTGCTGGCCGCCAATCCGGAGACAACTTTTGACCTGGTGTACGCCAACAAGGCTGCCATGGACGTGATGTTCCTCGAAGAGCTGGCGGACCTGAAGGACAAGTACCCGTCCCGCCTGGCATTGCACCACGTGTTGTCCCGCGAGCAGCGCATTGCGCCGCTGATGACCGGACGTATCGATTCCGAGAAACTTCAGGCCCTGCTCAGCAGTGCCATCCGTGCCGAGGACGTGGACGAATGGTTCCTGTGCGGGCCGTTTGAGTTGGTCCAGTTGTGCCGCGACACCCTCGCTGCCCGGGGCGTGGAGCCCGAGCATGTTCGGTTCGAGCTGTTCACCACGGGCCGTCCGGATCGTCCCGAGGGCAACGCCGGCCGCCCGGTTGTGGAGGACGAGTCGCAGGACACCTACAAGATCACCTTCACCCTGGATGGGTTGACCGGTGATGTTGCCAGCCCCACCCACGCCCGCGAGTCCATCCTCAACGCTGCATTGCGCGTCCGCCCGGACGTTCCGTTCGCGTGCGCCGGCGGCGTTTGCGGCACCTGCCGTGCCAAGCTGATCACCGGTACGGTGACCATGGATGAGAACTACGCCCTTGAACAGGACGAGCTGGACAAAGGCTACGTCCTCACCTGCCAGTCCCACCCCACCAGCGAAGAAGTTACCGTCGACTTCGACGTCTAAGGAGTCCCATGATCGAGCTCTCCCTTGCCAACGGCATTGCCGAAATCGTCCTCAACTACCCGGACAAGCTGAACTCGCTCAACGAGGACGCGCTTGCCCAGCTGGACAAAGCGTACGACGACGCTGCTACCGCCGCCTCACGCGGTGAGGTGCGGGCGCTGCTGCTTCGCGGAGAAGGCCGCGCCTTCTGTGCCGGGCGCGACATTTCAGGGGTGACACCGGAAACCGATGATGCCCAGGCTTATCTTGGCGGACTTGTTGAACCGCTGCTGAGGAAGATGGCTGCGTTCCCGGCGCCCACGTTTGCCGCCGCGCACGGCGCCTGCCTGGGGGTTGGGCTGGGACTGCTGCTGGCCACGGACGTGGTGTACGTGGCGGACAACGCCAAGTTCGGTTCACCCTTTGCCAAGCTTGGGGCCACGTTGGACTCGGGCGGGCACTGGTACTTCACGGAACGTTTGGGCATGCACCGCACGCTGGACCTGATATACACCGCGGACCTTATTTCCGGGGCGGAAGCCGTGGAGCAAGGAATGTTCAGCCGGGCGATGCCGGCGGATGTTTTGCTGGACGAGACGCGGGCCATAGTCGCGCGCGTGGCCATTGGTGCCACTGAGGCCTTCAATGCTTCCAAGGAACTGGTGGCGCACATCCGCGATCAGCGCCTGGGCCTGTGGGCATCCATGGCCGAGGAAAACTCGGAGCAGGCACGGCTGTGCAAAACCGACGACTACGCCGAAGGTTTCCGTGCGTTCCAGGAGAAGCGGGCTCCCGTATTCAAGGGGTGACTGGTGGCCGTGGCCGCGACTACCGAAACTCTTCATGCGCTGAGAAGGTTCGGATTCACCAACTGAAGGTGTTGGTGATTGCACGGTCGGTCTTGTAGTCGGCCTTATCCGGATAGGCCCAGCGAAGGATTTTGTACTCGTCTCCCCGATGTATTGCTTCAATGGCAACAAACTCCTGGTTTCCCGCCCGGTTGAACTCCACCACTATTCCGAGAGTCTTTTCTTTCCCGGGAATCAGCTGGTAGATCTTGGGCACCCACATTATTGGCTCTTGGTTGGCCTCTTGCTTGGCAGCTGCTTCCGCTTCGCTTTTCTTACAGTCGTCCACGCTTTGTTCACTGGAACTGTCCAGGTGCTCGCAGAATTTGCCGTTGTGACCCGCCAACGAGTAAGCGAAGGTGGTGCCGAGATCGCTGGCTTTGGCGTCGTCGTGCCCCTGAGCGCATCCACTCAGGACAAGGGTGGCCGCTGCAAGCAATGCCACCGCTGTCAGGTACTTCCTCATGCTGTGTTGCTCCTATTTTGCTGCCTGGCCGGCAAGCACCTTGGCTAATTCTTCGTTGCCTAGTTTCATCCATGCCGAATCCGTTGAGCCCTGCAATGCGGCTTCCGGACTCTGCGTTTGGACCCACCATTTGGCTTCGAAGACGCGCTGGTCCAGCATCACCCGGTCGCCCTTGTGGTAGACGGTTGTGGCAGACCACGCAGGGTAAGTTCCTAGGGGCACGGTGACCTCAGGCTGGGGCCGGTCGCCGGGCAGGACGGGCCCGATCAGTTTCCAAGGGGCCGCTGCCCGGTCCGGGACGGGGTCATTGGGAACGTCCTCTTTTGTCCACCACTTGGCCTCGTAGACGTTGCCTTGCCACACGATCCTGTCCGACTGCACGTACGTGGCTACCGGCGACCACACCGGGTAGGGGCTGGTGGCTGGGTCATCCACTACGGCGGTGGCAGTGGTGGTTGGCAACAGCGGGGTGGGCGAGGCCGTTGCTTTGGAGTCAATGTCCATGCCCAGGACGTCGGAGAAACGCGCGGCGCCTTGTGGCACACCGCTGCAGGCGTCGGATACCACAGTCAGGGTGGGGTAGTTCGGCCCGCATTCGGCATCCCGGTTCAAGGACCACATGGACATGCGGCCAACACCCTTGCTCTGCGCGAAATCATGCAAACCCTGGGCGTCGGACAGGGTGAACACGTCAGCCACGATGTCGTTCTGGCCGATCATGGGGGTCAGGCCTATCTTGCGCCACAGGGTCTGTGCACCGAGACTTTGCCGCGCCGCCGAGTAGACATTGTCCAACTGGGCATGGGTAGCCTCGGCTGCCGCGATGGAGGCCTGCAGCATGGACTGCCCGGCCGCGCGGCTTTCACCAAAGTCCATGGTCATGATGTTCACACCGGTCAGTTCCACGCCTGCTGAGAGCATCTGCTCGACGGCGGCTGTTCCGTCAGGGGTCAAGCCCGTGGGCGCCACGGGTAGCGTCAGCCAGACGGACAGGCTCTTGCCCTCGGCCTGCCGGTCTTTTTGAACAGCGGCAATGGCTTTGCTTTGCCGTGCAAGGGCGGCCTTGTCTGCCAGCGCAGCGCCCTCGATGTCCAGGTCAATGGTGTTGAGTTGGTAGCGGTCCACCACGGTTGCGTAAGCCTGGTGGAGCCGTTCGTCGTCGGTACATGCGGTGGCGAGTTCCTGGTTGGACAACCCGCCGAAGGAAACAGCTATATCGCCGCCGGTCTGCCGGAGGCGGGCTATGCGCCGGTCAAGATCAAGGTCTGAAGCGGCTGCGTCCAGGCTGTAGAAGGATCCCCAAGAGGGGGTGCATCCGTCCTTGGCATCGGCCACGATGAAGGACAGGACTACTGATTTGCTGGTGGCGCCGGCCGGTTGCTCAAACGCGTACCGGGGTGTTGCCGTCACATCAACGTATCCCATGAAATGCGATGGTGACGCTGCCGCGGCACGGGTATCGGTGTAATTACGCCAGGAAACCACGCCGGCACCTACAACTACCGCTACGACGGCCAGCAGCACGGAGAGCCGAACCCAGGACAACTTTCGCCCAGGAAAGTGCTTCGACATTATTCCCCCAACATAATAAATTTCCCTAGACCGCATTGGAATCCAAGGCTCCTGTTATCGATTACTATAAGGGCAATTGGCGACGCTTCTGCCACGGAAGCGGACGTTCAACCGGCTATGCGGCCGGAAGGCGCGTTTCGCAGTCTGATGGGGAATAATGACGGACCAGTTGGTTGATTTATCCGACGTCGAGCGGGATCCTAAAGAGCATCCTGCGGACCGTCCGGAAAATGCAGGTAGGAAGAGGCAATGGGGGTCTGAGCGGCGGTCTGAACCGTTGGCTATTGTTCATCCGACGCCGTCTTCCCGGAAGATCGTGCTCGGCAGGCTCGCCATGCTTGTGACGGTAGGGGCTTGGCTCTACTACGTGGTTTCCACCATTATTCGGCAGTTTGTTGACAACCCGAACTCGGGATTCCGATTCGGATTTGAGTCTATTTCCTACCTCATTGTTGTGACGTTCTTGACCTTTTCCGCCTTGATGTACCTTATGGCGCGGCAAGGGGCGCTGTACCGGTTCAAGGAGCATCGCAGGGTACCCCGAGGCGAACTTGACGCCCACTTTGCCAACTATAAAGAGGCCGTGACGGTGTTGGTGCCCTCCTATGCCGAAGAACCGCAGGTGGTCAGGGGAACGCTGTGGTCGGCTGCACTCCAGGAGTTTCCGGATTTGCGGGTGGTCTTGCTCTTGGACGATCCACCGCACCCTACTGAGCCGGAAAAGATTCACCGCCTTGAACAGACCAGGGCGCTGGCGGGTCAGATCGCGGATGCTTTGTCCTCCCCGGCGGAACGTGCGAACAAAGCCCTGAATACCTTCCGGGAGAGGCGCGGATTGCTCCTTCAAGAGGGGAGCCGGGGCGTAAATCAAGCAGACAAAGCCCATGAGCTCGGTCTCCTGATTGCGGAATATGAAGCGGCCGTGGAGTGGCTGGAAGCGATGGCTGAAGCCGAGACTGTAGAAGACCATGTGGACGAGTTCTTTGTGGACCTGGTCATCATGGGACTGGCACGTGAACTGAGGCTCGTTCTGTTGGCGCTGGACGCCGCAAAAGCCCAAAACACGGCGCCCAGCCCCGAACGGATGGAGCAGCTTTACCTACGGCTCACGTGGATTTTCAATGTCCGCACTGAGACTTTTGAACGTAAGCGCTACGCCAGCCTTTCCCACGAGGCGAATAAGGCCATGAACCTCAACGCCTACATCTCCCTCATGGGTAAGCGGTGGCGGCGGGAAGAGACAGCCGGGAGCGTGGTGCTTCGCCCGTCCCTGGTTCCGCGTGAAGACGATGTGTTGGTTCCGGACAGCACCTATTTGCTGACATTGGACGCCGATTCTCTACTGCTGCGGGACTACTGCCTGCGGTTGGTCTATTTCCTGGAATCTGCGGGCAACGAGCGTGTGGCAGTTACGCAGACCCCGTATTCGTCGTTCCGCGGTGCGCCCACCCGCATCGAGAGGATTGCCGGTGCCACCACGGATATTCAGCACATCCTCCATCAAGGAATGACGTTCCATGGAGCCACTTTCTGGGTGGGTGCCAACGCGATTATCCGCAAATGCGCCATTGAGGACATCGTTGAAGTTGAAACGGTTGGCGGGTTCGAAATTCGAACCTATATTCAGGACCGGACCGTCATTGAGGACACGGAATCCAGCATTGACCTGGGAACCCACGGATGGACCCTGGTGAATTATCCGGAGCGTTTGAGTTACAGCGCCACGCCGCCGGACTTCGGTTCCCTGGTGGTGCAGCGTCGACGCTGGGCAAATGGCGGACTGCTGATCCTTCCCAAGCTCTGGAACCAACTCTCGCAGCGGCGAAGTCAACGCCAACGGATACTGATCCGCGAGGTTCTCCTGCGCGTCAATTACATGGCGTCTATTACCTGGGCCAGCTTTGGGCTTCTATTCCTCTTGGCGTACCCCTATGACAGTAGGCTCCTCAGCCCTGCAGTCTTCATTGCCGCCCTGCCGTACTTCCTCTGCATGGGGTCGGACCTCCGCGATTGTGGCCACCGCTTCAGCGACATATTCCGCATCTATGGCTTCAACCTCATCCTGCTGCCGGTCAACCTGGCCGGTGTTTTGAAGTCTCTCCAGCAAGGCCTCACAGGGGACAAGATTCCCTTTGTCCGAACCCCCAAGGTCAAGGACCGCACAGCAGCCCCCGCCATCTACGTTCTCATTCCCTACGCAATCGTCGCGTTCTCTGTCCTGACGGTTTGGCGGGACGCCCAACAGGGCAATTGGGGCAACGTCGCTTTCGCCTCACTGAACGCGGTGTTGGCCATGTGGTGCATCCAGGCATACATCGGCTTGTGGAACTCCGTGGTGGATGTTGTCCTGGGGGCGGTCAACTGGCTTTACGTTGAACCGAAGAAGAAGGTCAAGCCGGAATCGTTGGTTGTTCCCAAGACTCCCGAGGAAGTGGATTGGGAATCCATCCTCTACCACGGTGACCGCCGGCTCAACCGTGACCTCCGCGGCGGGACGGACCGCCGTCGTCGAATTTCACTGCGGTAGTCGATTTACGGAGGCTTATCAAAAAAACAGGGCCTTCCGCCTGATGGCGGAAGGCCCTGTTTTGTTGATCGGATCTAGTCGGACCAGATGCCTCCGTCGAGCAATGCCACGGCACTGTCGAGGATGCCGTCGCTGGTGTCAGCAACAGCAATTTCCACGGTGACAGGAACGCCTGGTTGCACCGGAACTGAACACGTAAGGGCGGTGGTCATACCGTCCATGGCGGTGTTGAATCCGCTTGCTCCGGCGGTGTTGTCAATGTAATAGCTTTGGTTCGTGTGATCGTTGACGCTGTTTACGCTGATCGGGGTTTGTGTCCCGGGTACCAACGCGCAGTTGGTGCCGTTGACAAAGACGCCCATGACGTCGTTGTAGTTGCTGCCTACATACTCCGGGTATTCTTCGCTGGCGAAGAAATACCGAACGTGAAGAGTGTCACCGGAGGGAACAACTTTTGCCCAGTACGAGGCTGCATCGAACGTGGGCAGACCTCCAATGAATTCGGACAACGTGGTGTTACCAGGGGTTCCCAAATCGCTGGAAGCCTCCTGTCCGGGTGTTCCCACAGAGTTCTGCATGTTGCCTGTTGACAGGATCCACGCAGCACCACCGGGGCCGTAGTCAGTGGCCCGGCCCCACTGGGACGAGTCCCCGGCGCCGCCCTTTTCCTGTACTGCAATGCCGTCACCGAAGACTTCTTCGGTGACGTCGTCAACCGGCGGCGTCACGGGCTTGCAGAGGTCGCCTTGCCAGAGGACAAGGTTCTTGGTGAGTTCCTTCTTCCACTCATCTGTCAGCTTCATGCCAAAGACCTCGACGCCGGCAATCACGCCTATCCTCCCTGCCAGTCCCACCTCGTGGGCGCACGTTTCAGGCCCGGTGGCGTACTTTGCATAGGCATCGAAACCACCCGTGAGGCCAGCAATTCCGTACAACTTGGCAGTCAGTGTGGGGCCGATGGTTACGGAAGACTCGCTGGTCAACTGCGGTCCTTGGAACGTTGCCTCAGCGTTGCCGCCGTACTCAGCTACAGGCTGGAAGTTGCCGTCTTTATAGGACATACCAACCGTGGTGGTCGCAGACGCCGCCGCCGTGACGAACGTATCTGCCGTCCATTCGCTCTTGGCCTTGAGATCAATGGAGGAAATGAACTGGATTTCCACAGGCACAGGTCCCACTTGGACGTGAGCCCAGGTGTTGACGGTTCCCAGGTTCTTCTCGGCCGTTCCGGTCAAAGTACCCGTTGCCCTGGCTGTCGTTTCAGCGGACAAGCCCGTGTCCAACGTGAATTTAGCCTGCTTTAGTGAGGCCCAGTGGATATCTACTTCGGCGTTTACATTGGAACTGACGCCGAATTCGCTGCTGAGTGCCAGCGTGCCGGTGCCTTCTACATCCACAGTCTTCCACGCTGTGCCGGTTACGGATTTACTCAGAGTGTCGGAGAACTTGAAGGTCTTCTCGAAAATGGGCAGTGACACGTCACTGGCTGTGGCCAGTTCATCTGCCGGAATTCGCCCGCCATTGCGGTTGAAAGGAGCAGCGGATGCCTGGGCGTTGTCGATCACTTCGACGCCGTCGGCGGGAAGGAACTCTTGCTTGACGATGGTGGTGGTTGGCGTCACCAGGCCGTTGGTGTCGTAGATGGCGTCAGGCAGGGTGGCTTGCTGAACAACGGCAGTTTGTTTGCCGTCGGGGGCATTAGTGACCTGCTGGACCCGTACCAGCATCCCGTCTGGGGTGAATTCTGAGAATCCGGATACAAGTACGTTTCCGGGGTCGATATCCGGGGCCCCCGCTCCTACGGAGTTGAAGGTGATGGTGGTATCGCCCTGAATGTACTTCTGTGCCAAGGTGGCGCTGTCAATGATGAGCGTATCCGGCGAGGTGACCACGCCATCCTCGGCTGGCGGCAAAGACAACCGGTAAAGATAGGCCGCCATGGCATCACGATTGATGGGCGAAAGGGGACGGTAAGAAGCAGTACCGTCTCCGTTGTCCCAACCCGTGGCGATTCCCTTCGCATGGAGCCAGGAAATCTCAGTGTAGAACTGCGTGGTGCTGCTGATGTCAGAGAACGGAGGCGTTGTTGGTGCTTGGAATTCAGGCTTATTTTCAAAGCGATAGAGGAAGGCCGCCATCGCATCCCGGTTAATCGCGGATGTGGGCCGGTACTCCCGTTTGCCGTTCCCCACGTCCCAGCCAGTGGAGATTTGTTGCTGATGCAGCCAAGCCATTTCCTTGTAATGCTGCTGGCCCGGACTGACGTCTTGGAACGGCGAGGTGCCGGGTGCCGTGAACTCAGGGCTGCCTGCTAGCCGGTAGAGGAATGCCGCCATCGCGTCACGGTTTATGGCAGTGAGGGGGCGGTATGTTCCATCGGACCAGCCGGTGGAGATTCCCTCATTTGCCAGCCACGACATTTCTTTGGCGAACATCATGCCTGCGGGGACATCGGTGAAGGTAACGGCTTTTTCGGTTTCACCAGCGGCGGTAGCCGCTGTCTGGCCCGTGAGCACCAACGAAGCACAGAAAAAACCAACCATCACGGTACGGCTGGATCGGGAAAAGCGTTGCCTCTTTTGATGCCCCACAGGGGGGATAGGCATGGTGGGGTAAGGCGATCTGCTCAAGGGGCGCTCTCTCATATAACGTCATGTGGCCGTCACCAATTGCCTCACTGGTGATGGACCTGGGTGCGAACGGAAATTTTTATGTTGCTTTAGTTGCAATACTGAGCTATTGCGGTGGGCTGGTATCAGCATCTTTTCACTGGGTGTGTAAGTACGCTGGTGCGGTGATCATAAAGGCTTTTTAGTAAATAAGTCCATAAAAGTGCTCGATATTAATTTCCAGCAAACGGCTGGGCAGCCGGTAAGCACCACGTCCCCGATGGCGGCGTTTCTATATCGAATCGCGGACAAGGCCCGCTAAGGCGTCGCAAAAGCGGGTCCGGCTCATAGTGAGCCGGACCCGCTTTTTTGGTGGCCCCTTACGGGTGGCCGGGCAAAGTCTCGCAGGCTATGCGGTCCTTGTCTGAGTCCAACTTCGCGACGTCCCCGTACCACGGGTAGTACTTGTCGAACCATGCCTGGGCGGCCTGCCACGTACTGAAACTCGTGCAGTTTACGCTGTCACCCGGATTTGCCGGTGGCTGCGGCGTTACCGGCGGCGGAGGTGTGACCGGAGGCTGCGGCGTCACCGGCGGCGGCGTCACGGGAGGCGGCGGAGGCGAACAGGTGCTGCCCGTGATGCCACCGTTGCCGCCGTTGACGAACCGGTACATGAACGCAGCCATGGCGTCACGCGCCACTGGCTGGACCGGGTTATAGGCGCGGCAGCCGTATCCGATGTCCCAGCCGGTGGAGATGCCCTTGGACGCCAGCCACGTGATTTGTTGGTAGAACTGGCTTCCGACCTGGACGTCCACGAATGGAGAAGTGCCAGGAGCAGTGAAGGCGGGGTTGCCCCCGAACCTGTACAGGAAGGCAGCCATGGCATCGCGATTGACCGGGCTGAGTGGGCGATAGGTTGTGGAGCCATCCAGTTCTGTCCAACCCGTGGAAATGCCGCTCGCTGCGAGCCAGGTGATTTCCTTGTAGAACTTGCTCGACGGCGTGATGTCGGCGAAGGGCGACGTCGCCGGGGGTGTGAAGCCAGGTTCGCCGGCCAGTCGATAGAGGAAGGCCGCCATGGCGTCACGGTTCACGGCAGTAAGTGGCCTGTAGGTTCGGCTCCCGTCCGCTTCCACCCAACCGGTGGAGATGCCTTGCGAGGCGAGCCATGCGATTTCCACGTTGAATTGTGTGGACCCAGTGACGTCGCTGAAAGTGACGGGGCCTGGGTCAACGGGTGTGCTTTCAACCGCGATGGTTGGCACAGCAACCGTGGTGGTTCCGCAGCCGCCCTGCAATGTGGACGAAATTGCCGCCGATTCAGCCGCATCCACAGTCAACTGCCAACGGTATTTTACGAGGACCCAGTCCGTGACGTATCGGCAAGCAGTCCCAGCCAGTGGAGGCATCCACTCTGCCGGATCGCGGTCGCTTTTGGACTGGTTCACATTGTCTGTCACAGCTTCCAAGGCCACGTTCAACGTGAGGTCGTTGGCGTAGTCGCGCCGCTGCTCGGCCGTCCAGGCGCTCGCGCCGGAACCCCACGCCTCGGCGAGGGGGACCATATGGTCGATGTCGACGTCGGACGCTACAGTCCAGGTGCCGCCGTCGTACCAGGAATTCCATTGCCCCGTAGCTACGGTGCATCCCGAGCTGAACGTCACCGGCGTCAGGGACTCCTGTTGGAGCACTTCGGAGCGTGTGTCGCAGCCGTCGCCGTCAGCATCTATCCAATGCTGAAAGAGGTCGCGGTTATAGCCGGTGTTCGTTTCTGAAGCGACAGATAACGATGAGAAAAGAGTTGAAACGCTGGCCGTATCTGAGGCCATCGCGGTTTGCGGCATGAAGACAGCCGCCGACGCGGTCAGCGAAAGGATCGCCAACCACGAAAGTGCCTTGGGCATCTGGGTTCCCCATATTCGATTCTGTGCGCTCTGAGCAGCGCATTCTTTGGGATGCTACCCGCAGACACGTCTTGGACAAGGTACGTCGCGGCTCATGGACCGCGTGGCGGGCAGTTATCGTGGACAAATGTGGGTCCGCAAACATCCCTATTTAGCACTGGCCATTGGCTACCTTTTGGTCTTTGCGTTCACAACCTGTGTCTGGCTCATTGTGGGCTCGAATGACTTGGCGGATTCCCTGTCCAAAGCGTTCATGAGTTCCTTGATTTACGTTCTACTGGCGCTGTTCCAGATCAAAAATCTGCGTAAAACACAGAAACGGCTTGATGAAGCCGGCCAGTTCAGGACATTCATCCGTAATCCCGACTCTTTGCCGGGGTCACTCAGCGGGATATGGAACCAAGGTATTGCAACACCGGCTCCGGGGTCGTTGCGTTTCCAGCCTGCTGTGTACGACAACCTGGAACTGTCGGGTAGGTCCACGGAGCTTAACGTGGTGGAAGTTTTGCCGGAGCGCCGGAAAGTGACCGGCAAGGACCGCAAGTACATGCCAGCGTACGGGTTCCGGGCCATAACCCTGATGACAGAGACAAACAAAATAGAACTCGCCGCGAGCCCCGAATCATTGGACAAACTGATTGAAATCGCGGGGCCGGGTTCCATCCAGGCTCCGCGAATGGGTGGATAGTTTCACATCTGCTCAGAGCTGAGCCGCGGCTGCCGCACGCTACCGGCCATGAGAGCCCGGACGAGTAGGACGGCGGACCCAAGCGGCGCCAGGAACGCGGACATCATCACAAGCGGGAGTCCCACCGCGGATGCAGCAAGACCCATCATTGCCACCACAGTGACGCGCGTAAGTCGGCCACCAGCCACGAAACCACCCAACGGCAGTGCGATGGCAAAACCCATAAGGGTTGCTGCAATGAGGATGCCGTTCCACTGCAAGGTGTGGCCGGCTCCCAGGAGCTGCGCGCACCCTTGGACCACCATGGACGCGCATCCAAGAAGAACAGACCACGGCGTAGTGGGCCCCAGGCGAGGGGCAAGTACCCGCCCCGCAAGAACCAGCAAAGGGATGCTGGCGAACGCGCCGTAGGCCAACCCGAGGTTCATGGCGTGGGTGGAATCCGTGGCAATGGGTGCCCAGGTACTCCCCGTAACGGCAAAGACCGCACACGCCAGCCCGACCACCAGCAGTCCCAGCGCGAACGCCGGCTTACCATCAAGGAGTACAGGGCAACAGCCAGGCACGCGGTCCCGGCGATCCACCCCGGAATCATGAAGAGCAGCGTGGAGGATCCAAACCAGCTGTAGCCCTGATTCGCGTCCGCCTCGTCAAAGCGGACGGCCCCGCTCGCTGCGGCCGTCGCCGCCAGCGCCCACGCAGGCACCGCGGCAAGCGCCACAAAGCGGGCGCCAGCGGCAGGTACGCGGCTGGTCAGACGCAACAGCACGACGGCGGAAAGACTCGCGGTGAGCGGGCCGACGAGTCCCGTTAGTATGAAGCGGGCAGGGCCTGTCCATGGGAGATGGAAGGTGTTACTGAAGAAGAGGGCCATACCGCCCAGGAATGCGAGCAAGGATGTAGCTGCGAGCCCCACGGCCCACCCTCTTGTTTCTGGAAAACGACGCACTTGCGCAGATGAAGCCACTTATTGCCAAACTTTTTGGCGGAAACCGCCCCCCACTGATCTCCCGCCATGTGGCAGTGGTTCACATGCTAGCCGGGGATGGACCATCATTTCGCGCCGGGTACAGCATCTATATCCTTGAGAGATGAGTGAAGTCGCGCATTCCACTGTCGCCTTTGAGGGCCGTTTCGCCCGGGAGCTCCCGGAGCTGGCCATTCCTTGGCAGGCGGAGGAAGCACCGGATCCGCAGCTTCTGGTGCTCAACCAGCCGCTCGCCGTCGAACTTGGTTTTGATCCGGATTTTCTCCGGAGCCCGGAGGGCGTACGGCTGCTGATCGGTAATACCATCCCGGAGGAAGCTACACCTGTGGCCCAAGGGTATTCGGGTCACCAGTTCGGTTTCTATTCTCCGCGTTTGGGGGACGGGCGCGCGCTTTTGCTCGGTGAGGTTGCCTGCGCTGACGGGAAGCTCCGCGATGTCCATCTCAAGGGTTCGGGGCGGACGCCGTTTGCCCGGAACGGGGATGGTTTGGCCGCGGTGGGGCCCATGCTGCGGGAGTACATCGTGAGCGAGTCGATGTCTGCACTGAACATCCCCACCACCCGGTCCCTTGCGGTGGTCGCCACCGGGCGGCAGGTTCAGCGGGAGACTCTTTTGCCGGGAGCCGTCCTGACGCGGGTGGCCAGCAGTCACCTGCGGGTGGGCAGTTTTCAGTACGCCAGGGCCAGCAATGACATGGATCTGTTGCGGCGCCTGGCTGATCATGCGATCGAACGCCACCACCCGTCGTCGGGCGGTGAGAGCAACCGGTACCTCGCGCTCCTGAAGGACGTGATTTCTGTCCAGGCGAGACTTCTGGCGCAGTGGATGCTGGTTGGGTTTGTGCACGGCGTGATGAACACGGACAACATGACTGTGTCCGGCGAGACCATCGACTACGGCCCGTGCGCTTTCATGGACGGCTTTGATCCGGGGGCGGTGTACAGCTCCATTGATGAAATGGGACGCTACGCCTACCGTAACCAGCCGCTGATTGCGGAGTGGAACCTGGCCCGGTTCGCCGAATCAATCGCGGCTTTGATCCATGAGGATGAGGAGCAGGCGGTGGCACTTGCCGTTGATGCCCTGGGCGGATTCCGCAAGGAATACAGCGCCACATGGTTCAACGGCATGAAGGCCAAGCTTGGGCTGGTTGAGGAAATTGACGACGCCGTTGCCTCGCCTTTGGTGGATGAGCTCCTTGAGCTGGTCCAGGAGGCGCGCGCAGACTACACGTCGTTCTTCCGCAGTCTCGGCAAGGCGGCCCGCGGGGATGTTGAACCCGCACGCCGTCAGGTCCTGGATTTGGCTGCCTTCGATTCGTGGCTGGCTCGTTGGCAGGATACCGTCCCGGACGCCGATGCCATGGACCGGGTCAACCCGATCTACATTCCGCGCAACCACCTGGTGGAGGAAGCTATTGCTGCTGCAACTGCGGGGGACATGGTCCCAACGGAACAGTTGCTCGCAGCTTTATCTGACCCCTACAGCGAACGCCCTGGCTTGGAAAAGTTCGCCGAGCCTGCACCGGAGAGCTTTGGCCCGTACCGGACTTTCTGCGGTACATAGGGCGGTTGGCGGTTGAAGCTGCTGACAGGCTAGCGACGCAGCCGCCAGGCCGGGTCGCTAGCCGTCGGCTTGCTCAGCTCCAGGCCGCCCGAACCACCATGTCTGCCCCTGCAGACAAATGGTTGCCGGTGTGCCCTGCATCCAGGACGCACACGTGCTCGGATTCGTTGGCGCTTGTAGATACCAGGCATTCTGCTGCCCTGAAACTCAGAAGTTCCACCGGAAGGCTATCGCCTATTTGAAGTTCACTCATGACGCCCTTTTTGCTTGTCCGGGCATCACGCTCTTTATGGCTAGCCCGGGGTGGGGAAGAGAATTGTCCCCTCGGATCGCCGGGCTTCATCAGCGGTTGACTCAATACTGCCTTGTTTGGCGGAGTTTCGTCTACGCAGCCTATCCTCAACCGTTAGTTGAAGTTTGTATGCCGCACGATTGCCAGCAGTTCTTCACGGAGCCCCTCGGAGTCCAGATTGATCACGGACAATACGTTGTCCTCCTGTTGGTGGGATTGCTCCAGCAGTGACAGGCCCAGGTCAGTGATTGATATCAGTTGGCTGCGTCGGTCGAATCTGTTGGGTTGACGGCTGATGTACCCACGCGATTCGAGTCTGGTCAGTAGCGGGCCCATGGTCTGGGCCTGCACGCGGACGCTCCGGGCAAGATCCCCGGGCGTAATGGGTCCTGCCGTCGCCACGGCGTCAAGGGTCAGCACCGCTGGATAGGTCAGCCCCAGCGGACGTAGTTTGTCGTTCCATGCCAATTCCACAAGCCGCGCCGCAGTGGACAGCAGCCGGCTGGTTGGCCATCGTTCCATATCAGGCATTCAGGCACCCCCACGCTTCCGAATAGTCAGGTTGCTTACTAGGTTACATTAGGCCTGTGCTGCAATCGGACGTGGCGGTGAACGATGGGGTCCCGCGGCTTCTTAGATCAGGCTGCTGAAGATGTTCCAGCCGTTGCCGATCTGACCTTGGTTGAAAAGCGAGTAGTCTCCTTCCACGCCGAGGTTGGCGTAGCTGTAGAGATTTCCGTCCCGGTTGTAAGCGAGGAGGTCACTGCGGGAAATGTTGTATGACTTAATGAAGGGGCCGGCGCTGCTGATTTCGGGCATTTCGTCCCAGCCGTGGCCCACCCTCGATGGTGTACTCCAGCCGCCCTGTCCATCCGTGGGGTACTGGAAGAGGATGCCGTTACGGTCGCGGGCGAAGATGTCCGCTGTCCCGTCACCGGTGGTGTCTCCGGCGGCAATGATCTTGTCGAAGATCTGCCAGCCTGAGCCCACCTGAGAGGGGGCAAGCCAGCCGCCTTCGCCGTCGCCGGGGTAGAGATGAAGCTTGCCTTGACGGTCGCGAGCGAGGACGTCGTTGATGCCGTCACCGTCGAAATCACCCGGTCCCACGATTGAATCGAAGATATTCCAGCCGGCACCGACTTGAGAGGGCGCCAGCCAGCCGCCTTCGCCATCACCGGGATAAAGATGGAGGTTGCCGGTGCTGTCACGGCCCAGGACGTCGTTGTGTCCGTCTCCATCGAAGTCGCCGGGGGAGAAGACGATGTTGAAGATATTCCAGCCCGTTCCCACCACCCGGGGTTCATCCCAGGAGCTGGGGAATTGGAGAAGTTCCATGCCAGGTCCCCAATAGACCCAGTTCGGCTCGTATGTCCGCGGATAGAGAACAAGGTCGCCGTCGTCAGTCCGTCCCAGCAGTTCAAAGTTGCCGCGTCCCGTCCACCCCATGGCCCGGTTGGAGGCGGCGACGGGACGCGTCTCCCTGCTGTGGAAGACCCTCGGTGTTTCGCACGTGGTGTGGACATTCATGGAGATTCGGTTGCCCCGGTCCTCCGGGGTTAGCGTGAGGAATTCCCCTTGCCGCTCGGTTGGCAGAGGAACGCCGTTACTGAGCCACTCAAGGATGAATCCGTTAGGTGCTTCCTCGGTCTTGCACTTTTGGAACTGAGTGATGCCCAAGGTCAGCTCGGAACCCACGTAAGGCAAACCCACAATGGGCGGCACAAAAACGTATGGCGGTGTGGCCTCTGATGGCGCTGTGGCTGCGGCTGGTGCTACTCCGGCAACGGCAGCGGGTCCCACCAACACTGCGGCAAGTACAGCCGATTTCACGGCAGATGCAAAAGTCCCCAAGATTCCCCCAGCTCCGCCCATTCAGGCTCCGATTTGAGCTGAGCATAGCAGTCCGTCGGTGGCCTCAGAGCGGAGCAAAGCGCTGTGGAGCGTGTCAGGCTAGGAGAGCTCGTACGCGGATCGTCCTGCGCCTTGATCGGCACTGTGAACATGGAGGGCGTGCCGCATAGCTTGGCGGTTTTCTTCGGCAAGGTCAGGTTGACCGGCGACGCGGTATAGGTCTGCCGCCCATTGAAACTCATCGGCGGCAGCACGGAAGCGGGCCTCGTCGAAGAGCCTCCGGGCAATGTGGTGACGAACGTAGGCTTCCTCTTCGGGGGACCGGACTGTTCGCAAGGCTTTTTCGTGGAGCACGGCGGCATCATGCCAGCGGTACTGGCGCTGATGGATGTGGGCAAGCACCAGCAGCAGCTCCCGGCGGTCAGGCGAGTTCGGTAGCAGCTTGAAGCCTTGGTCCAGGGCTTCAGCGTCCCGGCCGAGTAATGCCAAGTACCTGACTCGTTCAACGGGTGGACAATCGCCTTCCAGCGCAGCTTCCAAGGCTTGACGGTTGATCACCACGTCGCGGAACGTCGTAGGGTCAGTGCGCCAAAGACTTGCAGTATCTTCCACCGTGATGTGCCCCCCATAGGCTTGTTATGGAGCCAACTGAGTCGCAGCACTGTCAATGCCAGGCTGCCGGAAACTCCATAATCTCATGAACGGTGAAGCCCGCAAGTTCGCCGGGCTGGGTGGCCTCAGTGGAGCTGGCTGTCCGGGGGCGTAGCCCGCCAGGAGTGAAAGGGGACGGTCAGCCCTGAGCGTGTTGGTGCGCAGGTGAACGGCCCGGCAGCGGCCACCAATTCGGGTGCCAACGGCACAACCCGCACCAGTTGGAGGTCGTTGCTGCCTGCAGCGGCACGGATGGTGAGGGCGTCGCCGGAGCGGCTGACACGAATGCGGACCCGGCCACCGTTCCACCCCGGAACAGGTGCTAGGGACCAGTCCGAAAAGCGGTGGGTAACCACCGCGCCCAGTTGAGCGGCGCCGTCGGCGAATTCCACGCCAGCCTTAATCCAATGCTCGGCGCTGATGCGGACGAAGATGCCCGCTTGGTCGAACTGTTGGGAGAACGCGGCCGTGAACTCAACCTCCATAGCGCTCTCCTGCGCGAAGGGGGCCAGTAGGGCGTGTTCGGTGTCGTGGATGAAACCGTAAGACGTGACGCGCCAAGCGTCGCTGCCTTCGGCGGCGGTGACCAGGAGGTCGCCTTCCTGCTCGACGACGGCGGCTGGCTGGTTGGTCCACTCACCGCGGTTCCAGGGGATGTCAGTCGGCACAGGACTCCTTGAGGTTTCAGCGCATGAAAGTTCCAGTGCTTCTAGGCAGCTGGCGTTTGGATCAGCGTATTCGATGCGGACTTTCCGATTCCAAGGACATGCGGCAAGCAGACGTGTTATCGTTTATCAATATATTGATAAACGATAAGGAGCGGGCGCGTGAAAACTGCATTCTCGACCAAAACGTCGGTTAACGTGGTGGCAAAGGTGGGCTTGTGGCTCCTGCTTGTAGCTGCCTGTGGAGTCGCTGTGGCGGCGATCCTTAGGCTTGTGTCCACAATTGGATATGCGTTTGCCGGGGTGACCACGGTGGCATTGCCAACCTTGGGCATCAGCAGGACAGATCCCTCCGCTCCCAGCATTCTTGGCCCCAAAGTTCAGCAGGTTCTCCATGGAGGCAATATCGACCTCGTCCTCCACGACCTTCCTGGAGACGCGCTGGTCCTGAATACCGCAGCCGCGGTCCTCGGGCAGCTAACCACTCTGCTGGTGTGTGCGGCCGTGATCATGCTGTGCTGGCGTTTGCTGCGGGGGGTGCCGTTCGCACCGACACTAACTCGTTCTATCTCCATCATGGGTGGGGTGCTTGTCCTGATCGGGGTGGTTGTTCCGATTCTTCAGGGATTCAGCAAACTCTTGATCGTAGACAGCTTGGACAATGTGCTCACTGTCGAGAGTCCAATTGGCAAGGGCAATCTGGACTACTACATAGTCTTCAGCGTCGACCTCCTGCCAGTGGTATTGGGGGTCGCCCTTCTGCTCCTGGCCGCTGTGTTCGCGAAGGGTGCGCAACTGCAGCGCGACACCGAGGGGCTGGTATAGCGATGGCTCCGGCTAAACAAGCCGACGAGGACATGATTCATTGCCGGCTCGATGAGCTTCTGGAGCAGCGGGGTATGACGTTGAC
The DNA here is from genome assembly GCF_006964045.1 of Arthrobacter sp. TS-15. Classification (NCBI taxonomy): domain Bacteria; kingdom Bacillati; phylum Actinomycetota; class Actinomycetes; order Micrococcales; family Micrococcaceae; genus Arthrobacter; species Arthrobacter sp. TS-15. The sequence goes on from NZ_SDXQ01000024.1 coordinate 100,135, forward strand.
AGACTTGAGCCGGGAGGTAGGGGTTACTCTCGCAAATCTCTCCGTCCTAAAAAATGACAGGGCTAGGGCTATCCGCTTCTCCACCTTGGCAGCCATCTGCCGGGTACTTGAATGTGAGGTCGGCGACCTGCTCGTCATCGACTAGGGCCAGGCAACGAGTGGTTTGTGTCTTTCCTGTCAGGGGCGCTGGTCCTATGAGGTCCACGGGTTCTGCTGGTGATCCCGACCGGGGGTGTTGGCTTATGTTCTCTGCGAAGCCGGTGAGGGTTTGGTCCAGCTGTGGGAGCTCAGCTTGGGGCAGCCCGTACTTGGTGAACTCCGTGGGGTCGAGGGTGCGGTGGCCAAGATCAATCACGACGGTCGTTTCAGCCTTGGTCACGGTCAGGCTGGCGAACTCTTGGTATTGGCGAGTGACCTCCACCAGGTACCCGGCCCCAGCTAGCGTATCCGTGATCTTGTCCACGGAGGCTGCGAAGGTCTCCGGGGTGTGGCTGCGGTATTGGGCAAAGAGATCAATGTCATCGGACATCCGGCTGGTGACACCGTGTTCGGCAAGTGCCTGACCGACGGCGAGGATGAACCCGTCAGCGGCGAGAACGGAAAGGGCTATTTCTGTTGCTGCGCGTTGAGCGTCGTCCATGCCGGATGTTCCTTGCTTTCACGGTGGGTGGGCAGCTGGGCAAACGCGTCATTCCATAGCTGCCGGCAGCGGTTCGGGAGGCGCATGGAGGGCCATAAAGTGATCAGTCTGCCGGCGTTGATGATCCGGGCCATCTCCTGGGTGGAGCCGGAGTTCTGCAGCGTCAGCTGGTAGAGCGTTCTGCAGCGGGCGTCATCGGCGACGTCGTAGTGACGCTCGGGTCCCCAGTCCAAGTGGATGGGTAGTTCCACAACACCGGATGATGGGCCGTTCAGTTCTTCAAGGGAATCAGGGACGAGGTAGAAGAGGGAATCGGCGATGGTGTGTCTGGCCTCTGGTCCGTGGACGTACTCTCGAAGGCCGGCGCGGACTCGTTCAGCGACAGTCGTCCCTTCTCTGGCCGCTTTGGCGTGTGCTTGATTCCATAGCTCGTCCTCAATACGGACCGAACGTCTGGGCGTACCTGCCGACATGGTGACCTCCCTCCAGGGGCCTCTTCGGTCCTATTCTACAGGGGTGTCATGACACCTCAACCTGCCGCGCAGGGTCCTGGTACCGCGAGCTTTCCGCACTTGGGCTATGGCGCGATTCCGGCCTGAGGACTCCAGCGTTTCCTCGGCGGCCAGCATGGCCACCGCGATACCCGTACACCTTTCTACGGGCGTGCGGGTATCGGGCGGGGCCTGAGCCGTTACTCGGCGTACTGCAGGCTCGTCAGGAGGGCCTTGAGCTTGCTGTACTGCTCGGTTTCCATCCAGGCCGCAGCGCTTTCGGGTGTCATGGAAACTTCGATGTTGGTGGTGGCTTGGGCTCCGCCGTTGCCCATAATCAGGAAGCTGCTGGCCGAGGTGCTGTCCGGGCCCTCAGTCATTAGGTCATCTGTCACCACACCCATGAAGTAGCGGGTGTATTCGGTGTCAAAGGGGTATTCGTCCTTGAAGAAGGCGAAGTGGGAGGCTCCGTGTCGGCTATTGAAGCCGGTCAGTGGCTGGGAGTCCAGGATGGTGCGGTTCACGGGCCCGCCCACCACGCCGCCGTAAATACCGCTGGTGATCTGCGCAACCTCAGCGCCCGTTTCGTCATGGATGTGCGCTGTGACTGTTTCGTAGTGCTTACCGTTCAAGTTGAAGGGCAGTCGCTCGGTTTGAGCGGTCCAGTCCGCCGGCAGCAGGAAGGAGATGTGCCCGTCCGGGAACGTGTACAAGCCGATCTGCGGGTAGTCGGGCGAGACGTGAGGGGTTGACGGTTCGGTGGGTGTTATCGGCGCTGGGTCTGGCGCGGAAGGAGCAACGGTCGACGGCGGATTGGTTGCCTGCGGTGCCGGTTCCACCGGCGGCGCGGGAACAACAGGTGGCGCCGGAACAACAGGTTCAGCAGACACTGCGGGAGTGGTCGGTGCTGCCGGAGCCGGAACGTTTACTTCCTGCACGGGAGTGATCACGACGGGAGCATTGGCCAGGGGAACAGCGACTTCCGGCTGGCTGACTTGTGCGGAGGGGTTGTGTTCGGAAACCGGAGCAGCAACTACTTCTTCCAAAGGGACTGCGGGGAGATCCACCAGGCTGCTGGTTTCTGCTGCCGCAGTGGTGAATGAATTACTGGCGACCGGGGTAGCCGGTGCGCAGGCGGCGAGCGTGAGTGCCAGGGTCAGCGTTGCGAGAGTGGCGTACTTGGCATGTCCGGATCGACGGTACTTCATTTTGGGTTCCTTCCCCCACGGAGTGATGGAGCAGTTCTTCTGCTCATACATGTTGTTTCCGGCAGGGGCCGATTGATTACACGTCTGCCAAAAACATTCGCTGGCCACCTTGGTGGATGGTTTACTGACTACGTGAAATCACTGGATGACTATCTGTTCGACATTGATGATCGGCCATCGAATGGTGAGCTTCGCTTTTGGATCGGGTTTCAGGTAGCGCTCGTTGGCGGCGGCTCATATGCGCTCCCGTTGTTTGCCCTGCACTGGGTTGGGGTACGTCAGTGGGCCTTGGTCGTCATCCCGCTGCTGTGCGCGGCTGGCGCGGTCTGGTGGCTTGTCACAACCCTGAGGCGGCGAGGTGTGGCCACAAAGGTCATATACCGGGCGCATGGTGGCAACCCAGCCGGCACGAGTGATTTCCTCTTTGGTCAGGTGGCCTACGAGATCACTGAGGATGGTCGCTGGAAGTGGCCAACGCCAAGCTCGGGCGAATGAGGCGGGGAGTTGCCCGGTTGTTGTGACACCCTGTTCGAGAGCAATTAAGGAAACGGACCATGTATTCAGACCGCGAGCGCCACAATGACGCCGTGTATGCCGAGCACAAGGCGGCGGTAGCAGCAGGGGAGAAGCGCGTCCTTCTCAACACCAAAACCGGCGAACTTCACAGCTACCCTGCGGACGAGATTGGTTTTGCGCCTGGCCGCGGTCATGCGCAGGTCAGCACGTGGTGGGGCATGGGGATTCTGGCCGTGGTTGCCGCCATGCTCACGGTTTTCTCTGTAGTGCTGTTGCTGGCGCCGCTGGGGCAAGGACAGGGACCGATGTGGGGTGCGCTGTTTCTGACTACTTTGGCTGGTGGCTTCACGTTCTATGCGGTCACGCTGTCCGTTCAGGAGTTCCGGGCTTCGCAGCTCCGAAAGCTACGGGGTTCACCTAAGCCGAGTTCAACCGGCAGGGTAGACATACCGTCGGAGCACTAATCAAAACCTGCCTTGGGGGACAACGGAATGCGTTGTGAAACAAAAATAGGCTTTGCTCTGCTTGCGCTGTTAACTCTGACGGCCGCGGGCTGTGACGAGCGCCCATTTACCCGCGACTATGCCCGGTCCGTTCCAAACTCTGTGATTCAGGTGGGCGAGAAGTCGGACAGGACGTGGGAGTACGTGGACCGGGACGGCGTATCCAGGCATCTCAACGCCTGCGAAGACCTGAGTCCGTGGAACGGTGCCTATAGCTGCAAGTCAGCCGACGGCGCAGTTGAGTTGAGCTACTCAGCTAAACGCATGCGGAATCCCACGCTCCACATCAGTGGCGACGAGGCGGTGCCACTGTTCTGCACCAATAGCGGATTTTTGGGCGACGGGCTGAGGTTCTGTATACCGGCGTCGGACCCTGCCGTTCCGCCTCAGCCGGTCCCTCGCCGGGATAAGTCCTAACCTGTTTTCAACGCTGAGTAGCCAAACGTCGACGGCGGCTGGTTCTGTCCTGTGGCCCTAGCTCAGGAAGCTGCGCTTTCGGCGGGTGTGCACTTCTCAGGGGTCTCGGCAAAGGTGAACCAGTCGGGGAGCGCTGCCGTGTAGGCCTCCCGAACCAGCGGGTCCTTGGTTGCTGTCCAGTCCACGGTGGCTTTGACCTCTACTTCGTTCTTGTCCCACTCGAACCAGTTGATCATCTTCAGGGCGGGGTAGTCCTTGGGGATGGCGGGGTCGAAGAGTTGGCCCCACCAGGCTTCCTTGATCGCCAAAACGTCGGCACCCTCGCCGGATGCCACTGTGAGAGCTGCAGTTTCGGGGATAGCCACTGGCTTGTTCCGGGCGGTTCCATAGTCGGCATAGAAGTCGGGGACGGCCAGATCGTTTCCGCCGGCTCCGGCGTAGGTGCCGGTGAGCTGCTGAAGGAATTTCCCCGGTTCCGGGATGACGTTTGCGCCCCACGGATAAGTGTTGCCCCAGTGGTAGAGGGACATGCCAACCCAATCCACGGCATCGTTGCCGGGGTAGTAGGGCGCGTAGGGATCGTCAGTACCTGTGATGGCTCCGTCTTTGTCAGTGTCCAGGGCTGCGAAGTCAGGGGATCCGGTCACGGCTTCATATTTGCCGCCGCTGAACGGGTAACCGCCGCCGTAGTTGGGTGCCCACATCATGGCGGTGCCGGCAGCCTTGGTGTGGACCGCTTCGGCCACCAGCTGGTACGCGGCGACGTATGCGGCCGGTTGCTGACCCCAGGGGTACCAGGAGCCGTTCATCTCGTGGGCGAACCTCACTATGACAGGGACGCCTGCGTTGTTGAATCGGGCCAGCGTTGATGCGAGTTCGTCTGCTTTCTCCGACGTCACTGATGCCAAACCCTGTTTGGGCTCCAGAGTGAGGAGCATGGTTCCACCATTGGCACGGATCTGTTCGAAGGCTGCGTCGACGTTCTCTTTGTCTTTCTCTGACATGGGAAAGTCGGTGAAGGTGACTGTAACGGCCGGGCGGCTGCCAAGATTGGCCGCATACTGCTCCAGGGTCTCGTGCTCCCAATCGAGGTTCACGCCGGCAAGAATCCCGTCCTTTGGCGCCAACGGACGCGTAGGCTCACACACCGGCAGGGGAGTGGGTGAGCTGCCCGGCTGCGGCCCGGCGCAACCTACAACGACGCCGCCCAACAACGCGCCGGTAGTGATCACAGCGCCAAACTTCCCGAGCCCCCAAGTCATGGCTTTCAATGTAGCAGCGCCGCTGTAGCATCAGAAGCACCACCGCATTTAGCGCGTTAAGGAGACCGAAAATGCCTGAAACACCTGACGGTACTGCCACCACAATCAGTAAAACTTTCAGCCGTGAAACCCGGGTCTCCACCACCATCGACGCGCCTCCGTCCACTGTGTGGCGGCTTCTCACTGATGCCAAAGGCTACCCCGCATGGAACTCCACGGTGGTTTCGGTGGACGGTGAAATCGCCCCGGGATCAAAAATCAAGCTGGTCTCCACGCTGGATCCCAGCCGTACCTTCACACTCAAGGTCAAAGAGTTCCAAGCCCCACAAAAGCTCGCCTGGGGTGACGCTCTGGGAACCAGGACTTACACCATCACGGAGACCAACGACGGGCGCTCCCTCTTTGAGATGGCCGAGAAGATCGGCGGTCCCGTCTTTCCGCTCTTTGCGTCAAAGATCCCGTCCTTTGACGCCAGCTTCACCCGGTTTGCGGCAGACCTGAAGGCGGCGGCCGAAAAGGAAAAGAAATAACGACGGCGCTGCTGCCGCCGGCTACGGGACAAACCGGCAACGGAACAAACCAGCTACGGAACAAACCTGTAGCCCATGCCCGGCTCGGTGATCAGATGCCGGGGGTTGCCACGCGGAACTGGACTTCGGCTGGAAGGTGGCCGCCGGCGTCGGTGACAAAATTCCCGACGGCGGACGCCGCACCTTTGCGGATAAGGCGCCCGTCCACCTCCAGGCCGCTCATAGGGGTGCTGGCGGTGAACTCCACTATGGCGATCTCCGAGTAACTGTTGCGGAGACCGGCGAGATCGGGGCCCTCTACTCCCTTGGCGTCAGCGAGTTCCACAATGGAACGGCCCTCCGGGGTTTCGTCGGCGAGGCTGGACAGCCGGGCGGCGGTGATGAGTTGGTTCAGCTGGACGTCGTTGGCCGGGAAGAAATTGACGGCCGGCTTCGCGGAGGACCCTTGGATCATCGTTCCCATTTGCGCTGCCATCATTGCCGGGGGACTCGGTTTCCGGTGATCATCCAGTTATTCAGGAATCCCTTCAACGTCAAGAACTGGACCATTCACCTTCGCCTGACCATCTTCGGCTATGTGCTGCTGTTTATTGCAGGCACCGTGCTCTTCGGTGCCTTTGAGTGGAACCGTCCGGAGACCTTAGGTCCTTTGAGCTTTGGCGGCAAGATTCTGGGGGCGCTTGGGGGAGGAGTTTTTCCCCGGACGGCAGGATTCAACAGCATCGACTACGGGGCAGCCACTCCCGAAACCCTCATGGTCACCAACATCCTGATGTTCATTGGCGGTGGCAGCGCAGGAACGGCCGGCGGAATCAAGATCACCACCTTCCTGGTTTTGGGGTTTGCCATGTGGAACGAAATTCGGGGACGCGAGCACGTCACCATCGCACACCGGTCCATTAGTTCTTCCACCCAACGCCAGGCTCTCACCGTGGCCCTGCTGGGTGTGGGAGTGGTGATCCTTGGGACGCTGTTGCTCCTCATGTCCACCGACTACAGCCTGGAGAAAGTGCTTTTCGAGACCATCTCGGCGTTCGGAACCGTAGGGCTGAGCACGGGCATTACCTACAACCTGCCTCCCACCGCCGAATGGGTGCTGATGGCGTTGATGTTTGCCGGCCGTATAGGCACTGTCACTGTTGCCTCAGCCATCGCCTTGGCATCCCGGCCAAGGCTTTTCCAGCTACCCGAAGAGCGGCCCATCATCGGCTGATAATTTCAGCTGGTCTGTTCCCGGGTTGTATCAATCCGTAGCATGTTTTCGGCCGCGGGATTTCAAGGAAAACGGGCTCCCACAGCAAGTAGCCAGCTCTCGGATACGGCAGAAAGTCGAGTACTCACTACTCGTGCCCGGTGAGTACCTCATGGACTTAACTGATCTCAGCGGCTCATGAACTACCTCCAATAAACCCCCAATAGTTGGCGGTTGTACGAACCGCAGGCCGGGGCCGGACACAGTACGCAGGTACAGGTGTCCGGCCCCGCCGCCGTGAAGGTGCCCGGGCAAGAGGGGGGACCTGCCCGGGCGGTCTGAAGGGACGTGGCTGGTTAGGCCGTCGTGGCAGAGTTCTGCTGAGCGTTCCACGCTGCATAGCTGCCATCCAGCTCAGCTACGTCGTATCCGGCACGGCGCAGGGCGCTGGCCGCCACGGAATTCCGGACACCTGACTGGCAGTACGTCACAAGCGTTCCCTCGGTGGGAAGCTCGTCCAGATGCCACATGATCCGCCCACCGCTTAGCTGGTAGGAACCAGGAATATTCCCGGCCACGTGTTCGCTGCGGTTGCGAACGTCCAGCACCAAAGCGGCGTCAAAACCCTGCAACTCTTCGGGCTGGATCAGCTTTGGCGTCACCAGGGGAAGCCCTTCAATGCTGGTGATGTAACCTGCCACGTTGTCGATGCCAACCCGTACCAAATGGTCCCACATGTCCATGGCCTGCTCCTGGTCCCGTGCTAGAAGTACCAAGGGGTTCTTGTCCGTCTCCGGGTTCACCACCCAAGCGCCGTAGCTCGCCACGGATTTGCCGGCCGGAACATTCAGGGAACGGTCCACCGTGCGCTCGTGGACCTCACGGTGGGAGCGGGTGTCAATGAACGTGAGAGTGTCCTCGGCCAGACCAGCGGCAACCACGTCTACCGCCAGTTCGGCCAGAGGTGTCCGCTCACCCATCACCACTGGGCCCTCACGGTTTTCCCGTTTCATCCGCCCAAAGTAGGCGTGAGCGTCGGGCTGCCCGTCCAGAAGCTCGTTGATGAAACCCTGCTCGTCGTTGGCGGCAAGGTAAGGGCCCCACCAGGCGTACAGCCGCTCGTAGCCAACGGTGGAAGACGGGATGGCGCCGAGGGCCTTGCCGCAGGCACTCCCGGCACCATGGGCCGGGTGGACCTGGACATAGTCCGGCAGGGTGAGGAACTTATCCCGAAGGCTAGCGAACAGCTGCTTTGCACCTTCGAAGCGGGTGTCCACACCCCCGGCTGCCTCGTCCAGCAGGTCCGGTCGGCCCAAGTCACCGGAGAAAACAAAGTCGCCCGAGAGCAGGTAGCCGGGCTGGTCGCTGAATGCGCCGTCGGTGACCAGGAAGGACAAATGTTCAGGTGTGTGGCCTGGGGTGTGCACGGCCTGGATGCTGATGTTGCCGATGGTGATCTTGTGGCCGTCGTAGAGGCGCTCGCCGTCGAACTTGTACTGCCAGTCCGGGCCGCCTTCGCCGGAGACGTAGATCGTTGCGCCGGTGGCGGCGGCCAGTTCACGGGTGCCGGACAGATAGTCAGCGTGGATGTGGGTTTCTGTGACGGCAACAATCTTCATGCCGTTCTTTTCAGCCAGTTGCTGGTAGACCGCGATGTCTCGGCGGCCGTCCACAACAACGGCCTCTCCCTTGGCTTGGCAGCCGATCAGATAGCTGGCTTGGGCGAGGTCTTCGTCGTAAATACGCTCAATAAGCATGATGTTCGCTCCCTTGTTGAATAGGGCCAGTTGAATAGGCCCAGTTGAATAGGTCCGGTTGAATAGGCCCAGTTGTTTGGGGCCGGTTGCTTGTATCGGGTTGCTTGGGTCAGGCAGTGACTGTGCCGGCGGTGACCCATGCCGCGACGGCGAAGATGAGTACCGCAAATGAGATGCGGATGTGCTTGTCATGCAGGTGACGTGCCAGGCGGGCTGCTGCAAGGGATCCCAGGATGGCCGGGACCGCGAATGCCAGGGTGGTGGCCCAGTCAATGGTGTAGCCGGCTGCGTGGGCGCTGAACCCGGCGGCAGAGTTGATCACGATAATTGCCAGGGACGTTCCCACTGCCTGTTTCATGCGCAGGCCAAGAAGGATGGTCAGTGCGGGGGTGATCAGGAAACCTCCTCCAACACCCAGCAAACCGGTGAGGAACCCCACCAGCAGGCCCACTCCTACGGCTTTCGGAACGCAGGATCGGAGCGCGCGGTGTGGGCCCGTACTGCAGGACCCCTCGGATTCGCGGGTTTTCATCAGCATCCGAATGCCTGCAGCCACCATGATCACGGCAAAAGCGAGCATCAGGATGCTGGGATCAAGCAGTCTGCCCACGGCCGCACCGGCCCAGGCTGCCGGTATGCCGGCTGTTCCAACCAATGCGATCACGGGCCAGTTCAGGCCAGCACGGACCCGGGGCAAAAGAGCGGCGAGGGAGGACACGCCCACTACCAGGAGCGACGTCGGAATAGCCTGTGAGGGGGGCATGCCCACCCCGTACACCAGGGCCGGCACTGCGATGATGGACCCGCCACCGCCTACTACACCCAGGACAACGCCAACCACTAGCCCCAGGCCCAGGGCTGGAATCATGCTGCGGCACCCCCAGGGGATACCAGGGGTAGCTGAAGGATTGCGCTTTCGCGGGTGGGTTCCTTGGCGGCTTTGTTCCACGGCATGGCTGAAAGAGCCTTACCCATGGCGCAGGTATTGGTGGCGGCGGAGAAGGTCAGCCCGGCTCCAATGGCGCCAGCGAGTAGGCGGACCTTGGGAGAGATGAGTTTGCCTCCGGCCAGGCCTAGGACCACCAGGGATCCTGCGGTGAGGCGGACCTGGCGCTCGAGGTCCCAGCGGTTCTTGCCCCTGACCACGTCCCCGCCAACTGCGGCGAAACCGGGAGCACCGCCGGTAAGGACGTACGCACCTTCCATGCCGGCTTTGCCCAGGCGCTGCCGGGCTTGCTCGGCGCGTGCTCCTGACTGGCAGACCAGAACCACCCTGGAGCCCAAGCGGGTGGCCAGCTCGTCTGTGTGTTCTGAAAGCAGCGGGAGGGGCACGTTGTAGGAACCGCGGATGTGCATCGCCTCAAACTCAGCCGCGGAGCGAACATCGATCACCATGAGGTCCTGGTGTTGATGGATCCAGGTCCGCAGGGTTTCCGGGGCAAGGGCCGTAATGGCTTGCGACGTGGAAGGGGGAGTCATTTTTGACCTCTCGGAAGGGGATAGGTGGATACCCCACCGAGTATTGCATATACCCCCGGGGGTAATCAAAACACCCTAGGGGGTATAGAATCGAGGTTAGGATCCTGATCATTGGAGAAGTACGTGGAACTCAATCCCTCAGAACTGACCCCCGTCATCAATCGCCTCAAGCGCGCGCAAGGCCAGTTGGCCGCGGTTACCCGCATGCTGGAAGAAGGCCGTGACTGCAAGGACGTGGTGACGCAGCTGGCGGCAGTGTCCAAGGCGCTGGACCGGGCAGGGTTCGCCATCATCGCCACGGGGCTGGAACAGTGCATTGTCCAGAAGGACGCAACCATGGACAAGAAGGAGCTGGAGAAGCTCTTCCTCTCCCTCGCGTGACCCTTGCGATGGGTCGAAGCAGATGCGGACACGCCGGCCCCTAGCCAAACCCCGCATGCCAGGCAATCGAAGAGCCGTGGTTAGCCGTCGCCCGCGCCCAACTGCAAGCGCCCGCGCTGAGTGAGGTCAGTCGTCCTCGGTAGACGCCGAAGGTGCATGAGGGGCGAGCAGGAGGATCAGCTCGTCAATTTCATGTGCTGATGTGGTGGGATGCCGGAAGTGTTGGTGGGGTTCCAGGGTGTAGTGGGTGCGGCGTCCCACTCGGCTGCGGTGAAGATACCCCTCGTTTTCGAGGTCTTTGAGTATTTGAAGGGCTGCACGTGGTGTGATCCCAACACGTTCAGCTATTTCCGTGACCCTGATCCCGGGGTCTGTGGCCACGGAAAGCAGGACGTGTCCGTGGTTCGTCAGGAAGGTCCAGCTATGCCGCTTCCGCGGAGGCAGGGGCGGAGGCGGCATAGCGGGCAACGCTTCCTTCCAGCTCATTGGGAGCGACGCATGCGTAGTACGCGTTCGCAGATGCCTTGCCGGCGTTTCCGCGACTGATAAGGACACATGGCCCGGTGCGGGTCAACGCTCATTTCTTGTCTCCTTCGCTCACAGAGGGGCGGTGTTCCCCGCTGCCCTGAGGGTGTTCCTGTGGGGTGTGCTGCTTCTTCGCCCAGCTGTTTCGCCAGAGTGGTTCCAGTGCTTCGAGTTGTTGGGGTGTGGCTGTCCCGAAGGGCGGTTTTGCTGGCGCTGGGAGTTCCTTGCGGCCTTGTCCTCGGGTAGCCCAGAGGCTCATGCCGATGGATACGCCCAAGATGGTGGCGATGACGGCGAGGGAAATGGGGGTGGGGATGTAGTAGATGTCGATTTTGAGGAGCATCTTGATGCCGACCCAGATGAGGACGAGTGCGAGGCCGATTTTGAGGTAGATGAAGCGGTGGATCAGGTCTGCGAGGAGGAAGTACATGGCTCTGAGGCCGAGGATCGCGAAGGCGTTGGCGGTGAAGACGAGGAAGACTTCGTCGGTGACGGCGAAGATCGCCGGGATGGAGTCCACGGCGAAGATGATGTCCGTGAATTCGATCAGGGCCAGGACCGCTAGCAGGGGTGTGGCAAGAAGGACGCCGTTCTTTCGGATGAGGAATCTTTGGCCGTGGAAGTCATTGGTCATGGGGATCTTTTTCCTGAACAGCGCCAGGGTTTTGGATTTTTCGGGGTCGAGGTGTTCGTTGCGGTGCCGGATCATGCGGTAGCCGGTGATGAGGAGGAAGGCTGCGAACAGGTATAGCACCCATCCGGCGCTGGCGATGATGGCTGATCCTGCCGCGATGAAGATGCCGCGGAAAATGAGAGCCCCCAGCACGCCGAAGAACAGCACACGGTGCTGGTACTCGCGGGGGACGGCGAAGTAGGTGAAGATGATGGCCCAGATGAATACGTTGTCCACGGCCAGGGACTTCTCTATCAGGTATCCGGCGAAGTACTGCTGACCGAATTCAGCTCCGAAGAGTTGCCACACGAGCGCGCCGAAACCAACTCCAAAGGCAACCCACACCGCTGACCATAGGGCTGCTTCCCGTACGCCGATCACGTGGGCTTTTCGGTGGGCGAATAAGTCCACGGCGAGCATCAGAACAATAACGCCGAGAACGGCTAGCCACGCCCATAGGGGAACATTCATGAGGAAACCTCTTCCAGTCGGTGAACCAACTGGAGGTCTTTCCCAGCCACTGTCAAGAAGTGGCCTGTCCCGCCGGGCCGTACACGGACGGCCGGATTGACGACGGAACATTGGGGGATACTCCCCTCCGTGAAAATAGTGAACCATGCTTCACCTATGGAGGCAACCGGGCCAGCCTGACAAGCCGCGAGCGTACGCTGGTGTCATGGAGTCCGGGGTCAGGACCGTAGCTTTGAGCACCGGGATCAGTGTGCCCTGTTTCGTTCAGGGGAACCTTGAGCAAATAGCCGACGACGGCGGCGCACCGCTGCTGCTATTGCATGCGTGGGGTGAATCCCGGCGGAGTTTTGGTCGCCTCATTGCCTCGCTTCCGACGTTTGTGATGGTGGCGCCCGATCTACGAGGTCATGGTGAGGCGGACAAGCCCGAAAGCGGTTATGCGTTGTCCGAAATAGTTATGGACGTAGTTGCCCTGATGGATGCTTTGGACGTCCAACGCGCGCATGTCCTGGGCTCATCCAGCGGGGGATACGTGGCACAGCAATTCGCTGTCACTCATCCAGATCTTGTAGCGTCCCTGACGTTGGTTGGCACACCCCTGAGCCTGCAAGGGAAGCCACCTTTTGCCGACGCCGTAGAGGTGCTGAAGGATCCGATCTCAGAGGACTGGGTTCGGGATTCTTTGTCCTGGTACAGATTGCTGCACGCCGTTCCCGCCTCTTACATCGACGACCGGGTAAAAGACGGCCTCGCTATGCCGGCATCAATCTGGAAAGCTTCGTTGCGCGGATTCTACGAGGCCGTTCCTCCGACGGAGACCGGCCACATTTCCGTCCCCACACTGATGCTCTGGGGCGCCCACGACCACTTGGTGCCGCGGCAGCACCAAGAAACCTTGGCTAGACGGATCAAGGGCGCACGATTGAAGGTCTACGAGGACACCGGTCACCTGGTGCTGTGGGAGTGTCCGGAGCGCGTGGCAGGGGAAGCGGCGGGCTTTATCGCAGAGCTGCCCAAGCGTCCGCGACTTGGCTGAACGTGTGGCTGTGCCCAGTTCCCCGGGCCTGTTGTCCGCTGCGAAGAACCTCGGACTGCTCCGCCTGATGAGCGCAGTCCCCTACGCCAACGACACCTCCGGGAACTACACCGACCATGCCCGTGAACAGATGCAGATGCTCACCCACCGGAACTTCCTCTCAGCTACTTACCTCAACGAGATGGGCCGCATCAAGAGCAACTTCGAACGTGCGCTGGGCATCGACTTCCCGAAGGATCCGCCGCTGCTGCTGTTCGTTGTGGCGGAGAACAAGCAGACCCCGGAATGGCTCGAGCTGCACCACCGCCAGGCCGCGAGCGTCACCAACGGCACCGTTATTCCCCTCCCCGGCGAGCACTACCTGCACCACACGCACGCGGGGGAGATCGCTGACGGGGTTAGGGAGTGGGAGTCGGGTCGGGGGTAGGTCTCACCTTCCTGTCAGCGGCGGGGCGAGCGTACGCTGGGGCCATGGAGGCCGAGGTCAGGGCCTTCTCTCTAAGCGCCGGGATCAGTGTGCCCTGTTTCGTGCAAGGGAACCTTGAGCAAACAGCCGACGACGGCGGCGCGCCGCTGCTGCTATTGCATGCGTGGGGCGAATCTTGGCGGAGTTTCGGTCGTCTTATTGCCTCGCTTCCGACGTTCATGATTATGGCGCCTGATCTGCGAGGGCATGGTGGTGCGGACAAACCGGTAGACGGCTACTCGCTGTACGAAGTCGCTGAGGACCTCGTTGCTCTCATGGATGCCTTGGGTGTCGAAAGCGCACACGTCCTCGGGTCATCCAGCGGTGGTTATGTTGCGCAGCAACTCGCTGTTACTCATCCGGATCTTGTTGCATCCCTGACCTTGGTTGGCGCACCCCTGAGCCTGCATGGGAAGCCACCATTTGCGAACGAGGTCGAGGGACTCAGCGACCCGATCTCGGAAAGCTGGATGCGCGAGTCGTTGGCGTGGTATCGGCTGCTGCACGCCGTGCCAACCTCATATATCGAGGATCGGGTCGAGGACGGTCTCGCCATGCCGGCCTCAATCTGGAAGGCTTCCTTGCGGGGATTCTACGAGGCGGTTCCTCCGACGGAAACCGGCGATATCTCCGTCCCCACTCTCATGCTTTGGGGTGCCCACGATCACCTCGTGCCGCGACAGCACCAAGAAACCTTGGCTGGCCGCATCAAAGGCGCCCGATTGAAAATCTATGAGAACACCGGTCACCTGGTGCTGTGGGAGTGTCCGGAGCGAGTGGCAGAGGATGTGACGAGTATCCTCCGAGAGCTGCCCAAGGGCCAGTAACTTTGCAGAACGTTCATCCGTGCAGCCGCAAAGCAACCAGTGTGGTTCTCTATGGTCATGGCATCCTTCCGAAAACCGACAACTCCGGCTGGTAAATCGGCGGAACTGGGTCAGCCCCCTTTCAGCAGACCGAACGAAACCCGAGTCGGCTGTATGGTGGGTGGCGGTCGGGTTCTGCTCGGTTACGCCGTACTTACGCCAATTTTTGTTGTGCTGGCTGCCGGAGGCGGAGGCGGTCCCATTGGGGTTCCTTTAGCTCTAGGTTTCGTCCCGGCGATGACAATAGTGTTAACGTCCTTAGCAGGGTGGCCCGTGCGCCGCATCCCTAGAATTCGGCAATGGTGGATCCGTCATGGCGAGATCGCCATGGTCGGCCTGGTTTTCAGCGTTGGACTGACCCTGTATGGCTACGCCATGGGATATGACGTAACTGTGATGGATCCGGAGCTTTTCATTCCCATCACTCTGTATCAACCTGAGTGGGCCTACTCCCTGCCCGGCTGGTTCATGACCTCTTTCTTCGCTACGCACATGTGGATTCCTCCGCGTTGGAAAAAGCGGGCGGCGACGCCGTCGTCCGCAGCCGTGGCCGCGAACAGATGCAGATGCTCGGTAATCGGAACTTCCTCTCACCCACGTACCTGAACGAGCTGGGACACATCGAGAGCAACTTCGAATGCGCGCTGGGCACAGGCTTTTCCAAGGATCTGCCGCTGCTGCACTTCGTAGTGGCGGAGTACACGCGGACCCCGAAATGGCTCAAGCTGCACCACCGCCAGGCCGCCAGCGTCATCAACGGCTCCGTGGTTCCCCTCCCCGGCGAGCACTACCTTCACCACACGCACACCGGGGAGATCGCGGATGGGGTCAGGGAGTGGGAGGCGGGGCGAACTGGGGCCGGGCAACGGAGGTGCTGCCGGAGCCACGCGCGAGGACGGGCGGGCCCGCCAGATGGAAGCTGGAAGCGAGTCTAGCCATCGGTCGGGTCGGCCGACGCAAGATGACGACCGAAATCGTTCTGATTCCTAGTCAGATTGGCAGAGCTGGCCAGGCTGGCTTATCGCGCCTGGTTAGTTCTCAGCGCGTCTTGGATGATCGGTTTGAGGTTGTCAGATAAGACCAGGGCCATGGCGTCAGTTATATGGTTCTCATCCCGATAGACCAGCACATTGCCGGCAATGGGCGGGCACGTTTCGCCGCAGAGCCAGGCCGACGGTTGAATTGACGTTGCGCCTGCAGCTTGGGCAACCTCTTGTTCAATCGACAAAGCCTCGGCATCCAGGAGCGCGCGAACGGGGGCAGCGCAGGCGTCGGCCGTTGTGATGTGGGCGGACAGACAGATATTGGGGGATGATGGCCAAGCTGGAGTATCCCCAAGCACCACCACCGACGATTTTGCTGGCAGCCCTTGAAGAGTGGTGCTAAGCCCGGTTCTCCACGCATCCGCAAACCCACTCGGCCCAGCATGGCCTAGTGTTCTATAGTTCGCCGAGTAGTTGGACATGATGACGACGTCAGGCTTGAGGTCGCTAATGCGTCTGATGGCGTTGGCTCGCCACTCCGCGCATTCAGGGTATTCAGGTGAAGCTTTCCTCCCCACGGGAACAGTCACTGACGGACAAGAGGACTTGGTTAAGCTCACCAGCCTCAGATCAGAGTCTTCCGCAATTTTTCGGAGCGGTGAGAACCACTGAGCAGCATGGGAATCGCCGAAAAGGACAATCGTTTTTTCGGCCCCTTCAGCCCCGTAGGTACAAGCGGGTGACAACGTCACCTGGAAATCAGCGTGACATCCATTCGTGTAGACAGCGGAGAGGCTATCCCTGCTCGAAAGGAGAGTGGGCGAAACATTCGACGGGACGTACTTTGCAGCATTTTCAGAGATGAGCGCGGAGACTCTAGGAGCCTCCGCGGGTTGGCTAGTGTGAAGGTCTGGTAGTTTACCGAGACCAAAGCTGCACAGGAGAGCTATGATCGTGAGTCCTGCACCAAGGGCGTAGCTGCGTGGGGTCGATCGGCGAAACGCGTTGGCAAGTTGAAACTTCCGCTCCACAAGTTTATACGTCAAGTGCGCCAATCCGATGGAAAGGAACACGCCGACCGCGCTGACCCACCACCCTTTAGGCCCGTCCAACATGAGTCCTGGGATAATGAGAACCGGCCAGTGCCATAGATATAGGGAGTACGAGATACTTCCGAAGTACTGAATGATTCGATTGTTCAGAAAGCCCAAGGGTGTCTCTTCCCCACACCCGCCTGCAATCATGGCCAAAGCTCCCAAACATGGGATGGTTGCTGCCCAGCCAGGAAATACCAACTCTTCAGTGAAGAGCACCATCACGGCCAGTATGAGGGCGAATCCCGACCACGCCATAACACGGTGCAGCCATGGGTTCATGCGCCGTATGGCGGGGTACGACAGAGCAAGGAGCCCACCAACTCCGAGCTCCCAAGCGCGTGTGGGAAGTCCAAAAAACGCCCAAGGCTGGTTTATCGACGTCAATAAAACGCATCCCACGAGAGACGCAGCACTCAAAACTAGGAGCACTGCCCTGATGCGAAATCGCTGTCCCCTCACCGAGCCTGCGGCAATCATCATGACAAGGGGCCAAATCATGTAGAACTGTTCCTCCAAGGCCAGCGACCAATAGTGCTGAAACAGCGAAGGTGCGGATCCCGCCAGATAATCAGTGCCTGTGTAGGCGAAGAACATGTTGGGCAGGAAGACCGCCGTTGCCATCGCATCCCTCGAGGCCTCTACCAGGAGTAGGGGTGGAAGGAGAATTTTGGCGGCAGCGAGAGTCGCGAGCAGTACGAGAGCTGATGCTGGGAGTAGGCGACGAATTCGCCGAGCGTAGAAACTCCAGAGCGCGACACGTCCCGTGGACCGAATTTCCCGATAGAGAAGGCCTGTTATTAGGTAGCCAGAAATCACGAAGAATACATCGACGCCGACGTATCCTCCCGGCAGCCAGGGCACACCCGCATGGTAGAGAACCACTCCAAGCACGGCCAGTGCACGCATGCCCTGGAGGTCCGCGCGAAATCCCTGTTCTTCGAGTCGCGCACGCCGAGTGTGTCCCCCAACTAGTGTGTCCATATGGAATTCCCCCCGCTAGGTCTACTCACAGAAACGATAGTCGCTCAATGAGTCAACGGCGGAATCCTGCGACAACTGAACGGCCAGGTTAGACAGGCTACGTAACCTTTAAAGGAGAAGGTACCGGCGTTCCGGAAGAGCTGTTCGTGGTCGCCGCGAAAAAGAAGGTCCTTGGACAGGTCGAGTTACATAACAAGCGAGCAGCACGGACGGCACCGTGGCGGTTAGCTCCATCTCTATTACACGCACTCGTGGACTTGCTTCGGAGCCGCGACCATTCCAAGTGGTGCGATGTTAGTGGCTTATTAATGCGAGGATAACGATTGCAATGGTTGCGACCAGAAGTATCGCAATTCCGAGGTGTGCGCGCCATTTCGGTCCTGTTTTGTGCGGGTTAATGTCTACGTACGGCAACTGGTGTTGTATCCCTTCTCAGAGCGTCGTTGCTGACTCGGACGCGATGCAATTGGTCTCGTCAAAGGCGCCAACAGGTAAGGTTGGAGGCGGCACACCTCTGTTTGGGCAACATTCGTATCGAGGCGTGCCGCCTACGTTATCATAAGGCTACTTTCGAAAAATACTGAATGCTTATTGAAACATGCCGCAGGGTGGGTCGGAACCCACGGAGCGCATACTAGCGGCTCTTGATGGGCTGCTGGCATACGCTTCAGCTGCGAAGCCCGAAGTCCGGACTGTCGCCGTCCGCACGGAAGTGCTAATACCCTGTACCTTGTGCGGAGATCTCGACCAAACGGTCCGCAATGCCGCCGTTCCGCTGCTGTTGCACGAATGGGGCGGATCCTGGCGTGTTTTTAAGCGTTTGAGTGGCTCACAACGATATTAGCCATTCTGGGACCGACCTTCACGCTCAAGGGGAGGGGGCGAAAACGAGACGTTTTATCTCCTTTGGGCGAGTAGTTACTGGTCGCGTTGCGCTGCCGGATACATTGAGAGGTGATCCAGCACATTTTGGATTCCTCCGGGAGGATAAGTCCCCAATAACCACAGCTATGTATCCGCAAGTCTTGGTGGCGCTAACCTAAAATGGAGAACCCATGAGCCTGCATGCTAGACGTCCGTCTGCTGGTGAGGTGGAGCTGCTGACCGAATGGGTATCAGGACGATGTCATGGTAGAAGTCGATGCCCGCATACTTGGAGACCGAGTGCAGGACGGTTTCCCGACGCAAGCGTCCATCTTGAATGCGTCGCTGCAAAAATTCCTTGACGCCTGCTGCCGACCGGAACGGGCAAGATTTTGGTCCCCACGCGCATCCCGTGAGGTCCCAAGATCACTGGAAGACCCGACAACATCAAGAGTCCATCGTCACCCGCAAATCAGGTTCGCGGTTGAGGATTCATGAGGCTACCGGTCAGCTTGTGCCGGCGGAGTTCCCGAATTGGGTCGCGGAGGGGTGTACTCGGTTCCTTGCCGAGTTCGTCAACAGTGCGAGACCTCGCTGATCGTTTGCACGTGCCCTTTCAATCGGGTCTCCTGCGCGCGGTTGCCTTCGTCATAGAACCACCACTGAATGTTGCCCTCTGTGGCCCGTGCCGCCAGAATGACCTCTTCGGTTTCGAGGCCTTCGTTGATTACGTATTTCGGCATGGATACCCCCTGTCTCATTCCAGCCATCATCGTCTCACTATCTCGGCGTGATGAATGGATCAGTAATTAGTGTAAGCACCTAACCATTTCAAGTCTGGTGAAGAGTCGACGTTCTCAGCGCTCGGACTACCACATGGGAACTTCGCGAGTATCCACCTGACACGACTAGGCTTTTTGCAACTTCGTTGCACTGATTCGAGCAACCACACGTGCCGAGGTAATCCCGATTGCAGCACCGCACGTATTTGTGACAATATCTCCGAGGCTTGTAAAGCGCGTAGGGGTAAACATAAGCTGCCCGAGTTCCACAAACAGGGAAGCCATCATCCCCATCACGGCGAGAGACCACCAGGACTTCGTGGGAAGAGCTATGGCCGCCAAAATACCGAGTGGGATGAACATCGCGACGTTGGCTGAATATTCAACAAGATGATAGTTAACCCAGCCTGGTACGCCGAGTCCGTGGAGATACTTCAGAGCAGCAGAAAGTGTGCCAAGAATTGGTCTGTCTACGGGCGTGGGCCAAAAACCGACCAAAGCCAGACCTGCCAGATACGCCGTCACGGATATTCGCCAGGGGAGTGGGTTTTTCAAGCTTGCCCTAATGAGTTCGAATGAGTGCCCAACCACAGAGGCTAATGGACGTCACGGCCAGGAACCCTAGCAGTGCGTAATGCAGGAACTCTGGCGGCAACCTAAGTCTCTGGATATTAGGGATGCTTAGTTCAACACGCCACCTTTTCCTTCTCCAATGTCGCCCCATGGTTTCTATGGATACCACACCCGAGTTCCGTGGCAAACAAAATCAAAAAATGAGGGTGGTCTGCCAACAGGAACGTTGTTGGCAAACCACCCTCGGGTGGCTTCGTCCTATTAGGCAGAAACCTCGGTGCCCTTTGCGCGACGGCGAGCGACAACGACGGATGCCGTGCCGGCTGCCAATGCGCCTGCTCCCACGAGGGACCACAAGATTAGGCTGGAGTCGGCGCCGGTGTTGGCCAGCGGTACGCCTCCCGTGTTTGCCAATCCCGTGCCAGCGCCCGTATTGCTGCCCGTATTGGAGAGAGCGGCGCCGCCGACTACCACCGTTACCGGTCCGACAGTAACGCCGGAGGTGTTGCCGGTAGCAGTAAGTGCGTATGTGCCAGGCTCGTTGATGACGATTGATGCAGAGAAAGCACCGTTCCCGTCAGCCACAGCAGAAACAGTGGACGGGGCCAGCGAAATTCGTCCGGAGACCGAGAGGCTACCAGCGGAAACGCTGCCGCCGCTCGCTGCAGGCGTGCCCGTCGGAGTTACAGTGATGGTGATGCCCTCGCCCGGCGTAAAGCCCGTGCCGCTGAAGACGAATGCTTCACCGGGTGCCACGGAAGCATCGGAAACGGCGACGCTGGTGTTTGGTGCGGGATAGTTGGCGTTGTTCGCTACGGCCGGAACTGCGCCGAGCAGTGCGATGGAGCCTGCAAGCGTAAGTGCTGCTAGAGATTTCCTCATGTGTGTCCCCCCTGAGACCTTTGATGGTACGACGTGGTGTTTGGAGATTTCCGAGACCCTACGTGACCGTAAGTGAAATCCCAGTGTGCTGCCCAAATAGAACTTACCATTTGATCGTTACCTGCAGCAAAGAAATTCCATACCCGTTACAAAGGATTAACCTGCGCGTCTCGCCTCATTCACACGATGCCACCGCTGTGTCTTGGACCACATCCTTGACGGCCTGCGTCGTAGGTGTGACAACCAAATCTGGTTTTGAGTGCTGGACAATGTGTCCGAAATTGAACTCCAAAGTCGTCGTTTCGCCCGGGCCCAACCTGATGGTCGAAGTACCCACCGCACGCTGACTATGTTGCTGCGCTGCAAACGGGATCGTGGTTCCATCCTTGACAACAGTGTCAATATTCGATTGCACAGGGCCATAAGCGACGATATTTGTCTGCACAGTGCCGGCAGGAACACCGAACGCTCCGGCGCCAGTTACATAGTCCGGCAGGGATGCGGAAGCATCGACAGGTGCCGTATTGGTGCTTTTTACTCTTACCGTGACCTCGCGGTAGCCATCGCGTGTGCAGTCCTTGACTACCTGCACCGTCCGCTTTACCCAATAGTCCATTTTAGCTCCAGTCCCATCGTTGAAATAGATTCCAAACTGGGCTGGGGTCACGGCCGCTCCAGAGACCAGCCCTCCTAAACGATGCCGGGCAATGGTGCGCTGTTCGTCCGCGGTTGAAGACCACAGCAGAATACGTCGCTCATCAACGCCTTTCGACAGAGCATCGATCAGCTTTTTAGGATCCGTCTTTCCGGAAGACAACGCTCCAAAGATGTCCTTGGCGGCACCTGCGAAGTAGACGTCTTGTAGGCCAGGCTCATCAATTTTTGAGTAGGCATCAGACAGAAGCGTCGTTACTACGTTCTGACCCGTCAGTAACGCTGGCAAGTTGCGACCTATGTGTCGGACTTCCGGATCGGTAATTTCCACGGGACCTGTGGCTTCCAGGATAAAACTCAAAGCAACGGGATCCAATGAGAGGACGCCATCCAACTGTTCGCCCGTGCTACGCGCCCACATAGCCTGTGCAACACTTGCAGTTGTTCCGAAGTCGGGGGTGAGATTCACATCTTGCATGAACTTACCCACGCGAGCTGAGAATATCGCCTGTTGTTCAGGATCTGTCGGGATAGGTGGCGCAAACGAGCCTAGTTCACCTGCACTTTTCTGTGATTCGAGCGTCAGATTACCGTTGTCCACCTTGAGCACCGCCAGCGCCCCCGGTATGCCGCCACTTGCCCTGGACTCGGCGTTGTTCTGAATAAGAAGCAGGTACCGCTTTGATCCGTCTGCCCCGAGCATCTTTGGGGCAAGATACGCTGCATCCGCCGCAGAGTCCAATGCATCGGAGACGCTGGCTAACTCTTCTCGTGCCGATGTTAGGGGTTCGGCAATTTGGGGCACTAGATTGCTAGCGTCGAGGGCGTCAAGGCGTTTGGATGACTCTCGAACCGCATTAGCGGCGGCTTGAACCTGAGGGGCGACGTCCTCTAGCGGCCCAAGGTCCATGCCCCCAGGTTTGGGGGTGAGAGTCTTCCAATCCAAAGACTTAAACGCCTTCACTAGTGGAACAGCACCCAAACGCGCGATGTCGTCTGCGGAAGTCGCGACCTCGGTCGCGGCCTGAAAGTTTGGCCCGATTAGTGGAACCATCGATGCTGCCTTCCACAACGGATGGCTAGTTTCCTCGCGTGCCGCACTCGTGTGGCGGACAAGGGACTCTACTGTTCCTGAAGCTCCGGTGGAATCGTTGTCGCTAATCTGCTTTTCGAGTGTTGGAACTAGTGCCTCAGCTGCATATAGTTCTGTCTTTATCGTCGTTGCTTTTGACCCGAGCCAAGCACTGAGACCAATAAAGGCGAGCCCGAGAGCAGCTATGCATACGACTGAGATGGTGACACGACGGCTGAGTCGACCCGCGATCCAAGCTGGCTTCTTGCTTGACTTCGCGTTTCTCGGGATTTCCTTCTGGAGACGTTCTCTCATTTTCGTTACGGCCGTCCCAGGCCGCGGTAGTGCCATCCAGCTGCGCGCCATTTGGCCGGATCAAGCACGTTACGACCGTCTAGAATACGAGGGCTAGCTACGGAGTCTTTAAGTATGTGTGGGTCCAGCTCACGGTATTCCGTCCATTCGGTCAACAGCAGGATGGCATCGGCGTTGGCGACAGCTCCGTCCGTGTCTTCAATGTATTGAAGCTCAGGAAACCGGCGGGCCGCATTATTCAGGGCCTTTGGATCCGTGACAGTGACCACGGCACCTTGTAGCTGTAACTGAGCCGCGATACTTAGAGCGGGCGAGTCGCGAACGTCATCGCTTTCAGGCTTGAACGCGGCGCCCAATACTGTGATTCGCTTTCCAAGGAGACCATCACCGCACAGCTCACGGGTTAGCTCAACGACCCGAGTTCGGCGCCTCATATTGATCGCGTCGACTTCTCGGAGGAACGTCAATGCCTGATCCGCCCCGAGTTCACCTGCCCGCGCCATGAAAGCACGAATGTCTTTGGGAAGGCAGCCGCCACCGAATCCGATCCCGGCGTGAAGGAACTTTCGACCAATTCTGTCATCCATACCGATTGCATCGGCTAACCGGGTTACGTCCGCACCGGAGGCCTCGCAAAGTTCAGCCATCGCATTGATGAATGAAATTTTTGTTGCCAAGAAGGAGTTAGCTGCAGTCTTGACAAGCTCTGCTGTGGGAAGGTCAGTCACCAATCGGGGAGTGCCATTCGCCAGGGGTGTGGAGTAAACCTGATCGAGAATTTCAACAGTCCGATGGTCTTCGGAACCATCTGCTACTCCGTAGACGAAACGGTCTGGATTCAGTGTGTCCGATACTGCGTGCCCTTCTCGGAGAAACTCTGGGTTCCACACCAGGTGCGCATCCGGCTGTTGGTCCGCGATCAGTCCCGCGAGCCTGGAAGCAGTTCCTACCGGCACGGTCGACTTACCGACAACAACGTCGCCCGCCTGCAGATAGGGAATGAGACCTGACGTCGCTGCATCAACGTAAGTGAGGTCGGCACCGTTCTCGCCCTTTTTCTGAGGGGTGCCTACGCAAATAAAGTGCACTTCGCATCCAGAGGCAGCGGATAGGTCCGTGGCAAACCTAAGGCGTCCGGCATCTTGTACCTCCCGGAGGAGGTCATCCAACCCTGGTTCGTAAAAGGGGGCAGCCGCTTCCGATAAGGCCGCAATTTTTTCTGTGTCGACGTCTATACCAACTACGTCGTGACCGAGCTTGGCCATGCATGCTGCATGCACGGCACCTAAGTAGCCGCAACCTATTACTGAAACACGCACTATATTCCCCATTCTTGGGCGGGGCGACGTGAGTCGCCGAAGTTGGCCGTCACACCGCACCGGTGCTTGCAAAAACGGCTTTGAACGTCTTAAGAAGTATCAATATGTCACCCATGAGCGACCAGTTTTCTACATAGTAGAGATCTAAACGGATGCTCTCCTCCCAACTGAGGTTAGATCGTCCACTGACTTGCCAAAGACCACTCATGCCCGGGCTGACATACAGTCGCCGATGAGCGGCATCGTCGTAGAGCGCCACTTCTCCTTCGCGCTGCGGCCGGGGACCTACCAAGCTCATGCTTCCACCAAGGACGTTGAGTAATTGAGGGAGCTCATCAAGGGAGTACTTGCGGAGAACTCGGCCCAAGGGCGTAATCCGCGGATCATTGTCCACCTTGAACAGCGGTGTGCCACCTGAGCCCTGGGCTTGCAGGAGCGCTTGAAGCTGGGCATCCGCATCAACCTTCATCGACCGGAACTTCAACATATTGAACGTAGATCCCCGCAGCCCAATGCGTTCTTGGCGGTAAAAGATGGGGCCCGGATCTGTAAGCCTGACCAGTAGCCCGAGTATGAGAAATACAGGAGACAGGCAAACAACTAGGGTTCCAGCGACTGCGAGATCGAACGCTCGCTTAGCGACTTTCTTACCGCCGGTGAGTTTTGGCGTTGACACGTGGATCAACGGCAACCCCGCGACAGGTTGCGTATGTATTCTAGGTCCGGCTATGTCCGTGAGAGCCGGGGCTAGGATCATACCGATGTCTCGGGCCGCCAACTCCCAGCCGAGCCGGCGAAGGTCTGAAGGGTGAAGGTTGACACCTGCGGAAATGGCAACAGCGTCCACGTTCGACGATTCAATGACGCTCAGCATTGTCTTAAAGTCCGCTTGGACACCCGTAACTGGGACGGTGTGATCTCCAGGTAATAGCGTTCCTTCCAAGGCGCCAGGCAGATGGGCGGCCACAGGTTTATAGCCAGCTTCAGGAACGCTGCGCAGTGAACGAATCAAGTGAGCTGCAGAATGCGGCCCTCCAATGATTAGGACGCGAGAACTACTCTTGCCTTTCGCGCGCTCCAAGCTTAAATGCTGCCGTACGAGCCATCGCACAGCGAGCAATCCCAGTGCCCCGGCAGGAAACGCAAGACCAACATAGCCCCGAGCCGTGTCGATCTTGAAAGAATAGGAGACGATGGCAACGAAGCCGAACAACCAACCCGACGCTGCGAGGACTCTCTTGTACTCGTCAGAGCCTGAACCGAGAACCTTCGATTCACGGGAACCCCAGAATTCAAGCATGAGCCACCACCCAATTGCCAATAATGCAGATAGTAGTAAATAGTCTGCATCGGGAGCAGTTCCAACGGTGATATCGGAGAACCCGAATCGAACACCGTATGCGCCAATGACCGCCCAAATGACAACCAGCGCATCAAATATTCTGATGCGTGACGCGTAAGTTGCGCTCCAATTAATGGTCTTCATCATTTCCTTCAGGCTTTGTATTCATTCACTACATGCATGATTCTGGTAAAAGTAGTATTCCGAGGCCGTCTAATCGCAAGCGAAACGTCCTCTTTACAGCACTCGGCAAATCATCTAATGAGAGTGAGTAAACTCCGTCGCTTTAGGTCCTTCATTTACCCAATCCTGAACTTCCCGGAGAAAACGCTCGCGGGAGAAAGCGACCGCACCTTCTCGAACGCGATTCCTGTCGATTCGAGAAATCTCAGTAATGGCGTTTGCAATTCCGGTGACCGAAATGTTCTCTATGAGGTATCCCGTTTCACCATCTCGAACCGACTCCGACGCACCGCCTTCGGCGTTGGCGATAACTGGTAGGCCAGCGGCCATAGCCTCGACCGGCATAATTCCAAAGTCTTCAACGGGCGGAAAAATAAAGGCTGATGCTTTTTGGTAGAGCGCATATAGCAACTGCGTACTCGGACGAATGACGAAGAAGACATCTACACGGGACTCGGCTGCTAGTGTCCGGAGAGCTTGCTCTTCGGGTCCGGCTCCAGCAATTACGACCGGAACCCCAGCCTCGTTGCCAGCTTTAATGACCATGTCGAGCTTCTTGTATGGAATGAATCTTGACGCACCTAGCACAAACCGCGCTGGGAGGGCGTCAAAAATTTCTAGTTCATCCTTAGTTAGTTTGTCGCGCCAACACGGGACGGATTGTATTGAGGTGACATCGACAGGTGGATAGATGACTCTGGAAGGTCGCTGCCAAGTTGCAGCTATGCGCTCCTGGACAAACTTACTGTTCGCGGCAAACTCACAAGCGGGATCCTGCGCTCGTCGTTTGTCCAAGAAACGAAGAAGAGGTGAAAGGATTCGGGCGACTGGATTTGCGCCTCTAGAATCTAGCTCGGGGACCCATATGTACCGTGCTGGAGTATGAACGTAGACAAGTTTTCGCATACCTTTGCCGTTGCCCGGGAACTGGGCGTGATGTGCGAACAGATGTGAGCTGACGAGCATCCAGTTGTAGCTCGCCTGGGACCTTAGCCTGCGCCATGTTCCTGGCATGAAGAGAAGCGCAACGGCCTTCCATCGACGGAGTGGAGTTCGGCTTAGCCAAGTTTCGGTCACCCTACTTTCAGGAAACCTGCCCGGCGCGTCGTTCCAGAGACAGTGAATGTTAGCGTCAGGAAAAGCCTCGAACATGGCGTCGAGTACTTTTTCTGAACCGCCCGTGGAATCGATCCACTCGTGGACTATGACACCGCTCATTCGGACATCCCCCTTCGCCGGAATGGCGCTGTTTAAGGCGCATCGCACCTTAGAAATCAGTAAAATTGTTGAGCCAGGCGGAGTAGTCAGCCGGTCTTCCATGCACGATCTTAGTCGGTGGCTAACGTCAGGACGTACTCCAGAGAAGGGTTGTGACAGAGATGGCAATTGAGACGCATCCCAGGAACCAAACCATCAGCACTTCTCGCCAACCCAATGCGGCGCGCGCGAGCCACATCCGCATCCCTACAGCAACTGCGTCCCGCCCTACGCAGACGGCCGCTCCGATGACCAGTGACACACTAAGCAGAAAACCGCAGCCACAGGAGAGCGCAATTCCAATGACTTGCGCTGGTAGGAGTCTTCTGGCCTCCCCAGAATCGATCAAGTACGCGCTAAGGGACCATACAGCGGCCGCAAACACTGTGGATGCTGAAAAGACTATTGTTGCCTGGATGGCAGGTTTCCACTCTGACCCGAGTAAAGGTGGCAGCACGAGAACTGCCGCTAGGCAGACGAATGCTTGGAGAACTAGTGCGGCGGCTATCCCACGGTATAAACCAGCACGCAAGTATTTATTCTTGACTTCAACATCAGTTGTTGAGGAGAGTCGGGCGCGTAGGACGCTGATTAAAGCCGAGATTATGGCGTCGGAGCCGGAGCGAGCTATCGCGATGCTGAGGCTGTAACTTCCGACCTGAGGTGCCGTTGAAATAAGAACAAGAATCAATCTTTCAAGCTGGCTTTGCGCCCAGCCGAAAGTATTGCTCAGGGCTGTGGGGAGATAGTAGGAATGGAAAAAATTAACACGTAACGTGGAACGGAGCGGCCGTTCCTTAAATCGTGTTATCAACAATGCAAAAAGCAACTCAGAGATCAACATCTGCATCGATGCGGCTCCAAAGTCGAAGATAAACATCAAGGGAATAGAAACTGCCAGCGAGACGGCTGAGGCAATCAATTGAGATTTAGCAATAACTGGCCATCCATCAGGTGCCCGTTGCGCCCTAGACAGCGCCGACAAGTATGTAGATGTCACGAGCGGCACTGCTGTAAGCGGGACAAGCTTAAAGAATGTCGTCCATGACTGCATGTTGATAGCCAGCAGGGCGACCACAATGCAAACAGCCAGCATCCCGATGAATCCTGACAGAGCAGATGACTTTTCTAAGAAGCGGGCGGCACCTCGAAAATTCCAAAGTGATACCCCAATTTGCCTGATCGTAGTCTCACTAATGGCTTGATATGCAGCAAGCACCATCAGTGCCGTGGCGTAAACTCCCACAAGTTCGGGACTTACTAAAACCGCCAGTAAGAACGTCACTGCAACCGCAGCGCCGCGTTGAACCAATCGCTCGGCAATAGACAACACACTGGCCCCCGGGGAGCGTCCGATTCCCATCCTTCGACCTGAGCTACTTTCTTTTCGGCGTGGTGTTTCTATTTGCCCTGCATAGTGGCGCGCCATGAGAACAATATCTATTTAATTGTCGAGGCTACTCTTTAAGAAGGGCTTGTAGGTAGAGTCAACTGTTCGAACTGGTGTCCATTCGCTCAACGCTCGGGTATGAAACTCATCATATGATCCGATAATTCGCGCTGGATTCCCGCCGACAATGGAACCCGAAGGAACTGACTTAGTTACGACACTGCCGGCAGCAATAATGCACGAGTCCCCAACATCAATTCCCGGCATTATGATCGAGCGGGCACCAATGAAGACGTCATTTCCCACGCGTATGGGGGCAAGGCGAAATCGGCGACCCTTCTCGTCGTTCGCTAGCCAGCCCGCGCCATCATGCGTCACAAACAGTACGTCGATACTGACAGTAACGCGATCACCAATGGTGAGCAGTTCGTGTTCAGAAGCAACAGTGCACGAGTATATTCTGCAACCGCTACCTACTGTCACGCCGAGCGAACGCGCCGCGTGAACTCCACCTTGTAATTTCGAGAGCAGCTTAAAACGCCAATGCGGTGGAAGAAATGCAAACATGCTCGAGTCCCCTAGTAGTAGTCACACGGCCAAGGTCTGGGTTGTAGGCCGCTGTCGAGCAAGACAGTACAGCAACTTTCAGCCGCTCCCCTCAGAATGTTTTGACGCTTAGAGGTCCGGGAGCCCGCCTGCATCCGACGAGTAGGGATACACGCATATCACGTGATATAGGGTCTATCGCGCGCGTTTTTTGTGTCAGGCGGCCACGAAGTCATCGCCTACACGGCGAAGCCTGAACCTGGAAAGGATTGGTATCCGGCTCGAATCTTCTTTCGCTCGGCGCGGTGGTGAAACGCCTGCCTTTGTAGCATCCATCTACAAAAGTCTGGTATCCAGTAATGGGCTTTTCGAGCGTGCGCGACGGAGTCACATGCTACGGCAGTGAGTGGGTCCACAGTAGACTTGGGGACGACGAGACGAATGATGCTGCTCTGTTGCGCGTCCATAGACAGCGTGTCAAACATTAAAACAAGGGGAACCGGTCTTGGATCTACGCGATTACTTGCACTTGCTTCGGCGAAACTGGATTTTGATCGCAGGATTGACTGCTGTCGGTCTATTGCTGAGCGCCTCGGCCTCTCTCTTGGTCAAGCCTACTTACACGGCTGACACGCAACTTTTTGTTGCGATTCAGAACTCCGGAACAGTGCAGGAGCTCCAGCAGGGCAACACCTTCAGCCAGGCGCGGGTGCAGTCCTACGTTAAGACAGTTACGAGCCCGATTGTTCTGCAGCCCGCTATCGATGAGTTGGGCCTGGAAGACACGGCAGAACAACTGGCTTCGAAAGTCAGAGCTACGGCAGACCTAAACACTGTGCTGATCAACATTTCCGCAGTTGACGAATCTCCGGCAAGGGCTGCGGCAATCGCTCAGGCTGTTGCTAACAGTCTGGTCAAGGCAATCGATGGTCTGGAGAGCCCTAAAGCTGGCGGCACTTCGCCTGTGCGCCTTTCTGTCATTTCCCCAGCTGTCGCCCCCACGACGCCTTCAGCTCCGAATACGCGCATGAATATTGTTGTTGGTCTCCTAGCCGGACTAGCCGCTGGCGCCGGGGCTGCTGTTCTGCGAACGACACTCGACACCAGAGTCCGTGGTGAAGCAGACGTTCGGCGTATAACGGAAGCGGCTGTCCTGGGTGGAATCGCGTTCTCTTCCGATGTGGCCGCTAGCCCCCTGCTCACCCAGACTGGAAGCCAGAGCCCCCGCGCGGAGTCTTTCCGCCAACTCCGGACGAACTTAAGATTTGCGGACATTTCGGGCAGCGCTAAGACGCTCGCAGTCACTTCTTCCTTACCCGGTGAAGGAAAGAGCACGACTGCTGTCAATTTAGCAATTGCTATGGCTCAGTCCGGCCAATCAGTCTGCCTAATTGATGCCGACCTGCGACGACCTATGGTCGGCGACTACTTGAATCTTGATCAAAACGTTGGGTTGACGACGGTGCTCATCGGTGCTGCAGACATCAACGATGTTCTCCAGCCTTGGGGGGACGACCGGCTATTTGTCATGACGTCGGGCAGGATCCCGCCTAACCCTAGTGAAATTCTCGGCTCGGACGAGATGAAGACGCTTGTGGCCCGACTGGAACAAGTGTTCGATTGCATAATCATTGATGCCCCGCCGCTTTTGCCCGTGACCGACGCTGCCGTTCTTTCGCAGCACGTAGGTGGCGTCGTCGTTGTCGTTGGATCCCAAAAAGTTCGGCAGCAGGAGCTCGTTCGTGCTCTCGAGTCATTGGAAATGGTCGATGCCAAGTTACTCGGCGTGGTATTGAACCGTCTTCCAGGCAAAGGCCCTGATGCCTATGCTTATGGCTACTACTCGAGCAACGAAAAGGCCTCATCAACCCAGGGGGCACAAAAGGCGGGACTTAGGACCCGACCCGGCGACAGACCTCAAAACGCCATGACGGTTGCGGGGATGGGTCTTGTCCAAGACGACACGTCGTTCTCCGCGCCGGCTCGACGGGCCAACCGCTTTCCTAAGGGTCCGGATTCTCTGAGCAGCTAGCGGATCTAAAATAACCTAACCCAGTTTGCTACTGTCGCTCACTGGGAATTCAGCTGACACAGGACGGATCTGACGACCGTGGACACTACACCGCCAACTTTAGTTGTTAATGGCGCATTCAGGCCCCAGCGCATAACGGGCCAACAGCGGTATGCGACAGAGGTTGCAAACCGTCTGCTGGAATCCGGGGCTGCCGTGGAAGTGGCTCCGCCGGTAGCCATGAGTGGAAGTGCCCTTAAAACTTGGGCTTGGGTGCAATCGCTGTCAGTCCGCAAAACAAATCTCCCACTGCTTTCCCTTACATCCAGAGCGCCTTTTCTTCGTACCAAGCATTGCGTCGTAGTTCATGACCTTTTTGTTCTCACGAATCCAGAGTGGTTCAGTCGAAAATACGTGGCAACGCATGCGCCTCTGCTCAGGGCCCATATTAAGTCTGCAGCCGTTAGATTTGCTGTCAGCCCATCGACTAGAGACCGCGTCCGAGATCTATTCGATTTGGATTCTGTTGTTGCGCCGAACGCACCGGGTGCCCAGTTCTTCAACGATGACGAACTCGATCATCAGGTTCTCGAAGGGAGAGGACTGACCCCAGGCTCTTTTTTGTTGACGGTGGGTAGTATCGACCCGCGTAAGAACTACGATCGCTTACTGGCGGCATATGCGTCGCTACCAAGGCAACTCCAACAGGAATACCGCTTGGTAGTTGTCGGCGGGGCAGCAAAAGCGTTTGCCGAGAGTGACCTTAGATCTTTCGGAAAAGTGACTCTGACGGGCTACGTGGATGATGCCACGCTGGCGACACTATACAGGTCTGCCAAGGCGGTCATCTTCCCCAGTCTGGACGAGGGCTTCGGGCTCCCGGCTGTTGAAGGACTGGCATCCGGAGCGAGACTCGTGGTTTCAGACATCCCCGTTTTTCGCTGGATCTGTGGGCTGAACGCATCATATTTTGATCCGCTCAATGTTGAGTCAATTGCCTCCGCGCTGGTTTCAGCCATGACCTCGACGGTGCCAACTAACACCGAAGTTGAGAACTGGAGAGAGGCAGCACGTAAGTTCTCTTGGGAGCAGACCGCAGAAATAGTTAGAAAAGGAACGCAGAGCCTTGTCTGAGCAAAGTGAAGTTACCGCTGAACGTCT
Organism: Arthrobacter sp. TS-15; assembly: GCF_006964045.1. Classification (NCBI taxonomy): domain Bacteria; kingdom Bacillati; phylum Actinomycetota; class Actinomycetes; order Micrococcales; family Micrococcaceae; genus Arthrobacter; species Arthrobacter sp. TS-15. The sequence continues at coordinate 131,960 of NZ_SDXQ01000024.1, forward strand.
CCGAATTTGTCTCATCACCAACGAACTGCCTGGTGTCACGCCGTACACTGGCGGTATTGGCGTCAGGTTCTTGGCTACGGCCGAAGCATTAGTCAGGCTCGGCCACGAAGTAACCGTTCTCGTTCACCGTCCCTCCAAGTCGAGGAACACTAGCCTTGAAGTCCGCATCATCCACGGGGTTCGGATCGAAATTCGTTCTGTGAGGCTGCTACGCATGTGTGGAATGCCAACTCCGCTGGCGAACGCCCTGGGATTTGGTAGTGTACTTGGTCGTGGGACCAAGTACGACATCGTTTTTGCGCCCGAATGGGGCGGGTGGGCCTCACTCTACTCCGTGTTCCGTTCAAAAGAGGGCGGACATCTAGTGACAAGCCTGGCTACCTCGCTTGAACAGGCCGAGGCCGCCAGTGGAACTCCAAAGAGTCGATCCGTTTCGGCGTCGCTGCAGCGGATGCTAGAGAGAGTCCAGACTACTCGCTCGGACTATATTGTTGCAGTGAGCTCAGCCATTCTTCGATGGACAAAAGAAATTTGGCCTGTGGACGAGGTGCCAGCCGTAGTGGTACCAAATGGCTTGGATAAGAGCGTAATCGATGAACTCCGCGGCAGGGCCTCCGATTCCGATGGCAATCGCGCCGTCCGGGTTCTCTATACTGGGCGGCTGTCCACCTGGAAGGGGGTCGATATATTGATGGATGCGGCTGAACTGCTCTGGTCTAGCGGGAAGAAGTTTGACCTTTCGGTAGTCGGCAAGCCGGAAACGATTCGGGGTGTGTCTTCCGACGCTTATATCGAAGAAGTGAGTGCTCGACACGGGCGCCACGTAGCTGTGCATGGTCACTTATCAAGAGCACAAGCAATCGAGCAACTAATGGATGCTGATGTTGCTGTCTTTCCTTCGAGGTTTGAGGCTTTCGGCAATGCGGCGCTTGAAGCGAAAATGGCCGCAAAAGCCGTCGTCGTCACGAGCGGTAGTGGATTTGACGACTTCTGCACGAATGCGGAGGACTGCCTCATGACCGAACCTGGAAATGCTCAAGCGCTCGCTGACGCATTGGCCTCATTGATAGACGATGAGGATCTCCGATTACGCCTAGGTCGTGAAGCCGAGATTCGCAGCCGCACGCTCGACATAAATGCAGTTGCCAAGATGCTTGAAAATGTCTTCAGCGAAGCGTCTCAAATGCCCAAAAAGATAGGTAATAATTTTAAACAAGTCCCAAGTGCCGATGCACGCCGCGAGTCGGTGGGTTAATTGTCAGAATACTCTACGGCTAACCCTAGGGTCGGCGTGGTGATAAGTACCATAGGCCGTCTGGACAGTCTGGGATCGTTGTTTGCTGATCTAAAAGAGCAAACTGTGATGCCTGAATGCGTAATCGTCGTAAACCAGTCAGAAATTTGTTTGGACAACGCCCTCGCGGAGCTGCGTTCCGTCATGCCTGTTGATGTGATCAGTTCGCCCCGGGGACTTTCCGCCGGGCGTAATCGTGGTGGCTTCGCAATTGCCGACAGGGTTGATTTTCTTACCTTCCCAAACGATACATCTCGTTACTCGCCGCAGTTCATAGCCAACCTGGTGCCTAGACTAAAAGGATGCGCAATAGGTGCAGTCTCTTGTGTTGATGAGTTAGGTCCAAGATATGCCATCCCAAATGAAGATGTAGTCCTCGATAAGGAAAATGTCTGGAAAATTCTCGAACCTGGATTGATCATTAGCTCTACGATATTTGTCGATTCGGGAGGCTTCGACGAAATGCTAGGCTCAGGTGCTTCCTCGCCTTGGCAAAGTGGCGAAGGTACGGATTTACTGCTGCGAATTGGGCAGCGTCCAACTGTCTGCCGTTTCATGGGGCAGCTCTCTATCTTTGGAAAATTCGAGACCTCCGGACTTCAACCAAGAGACCGACGGCGAAAACTCAGAGCCTATGGTCGTGGGTATGGTTTCGTGCAGTCTAGGTGGCAATACTCCAAAATCAGACGGTTTCGGTCAATAATGGGAGCTTTAACACTCTTTTTTCGCTCGAAGGGTAAATATAACCTTCGGGATAGCGTCTCCATTGCAGTGGGTCGTGTTGAAGGACTACTGGGTCGCACCTTTGATCAGCGAGAGGACCAGCGTGCGGTACACCGCTAAATCCCGAAGGCTACTAACGCTCAAGTCTGCTCAGCCCTCGCAACCCATCTCTTCAAGTCTCACAATAAACTTTCACTGGTCACTGGCGCCCATAGGGCTACTCATGCTCCTCCCGATGCCGACACTTATCGGGTCTCTGTTTGTTCCGGAACGCAGCTTCATGGCCCTCTGGGGTCAGCCATACTTCTTCACCGAAGATTATAAGATGGCTGCAATCGCAAATATTTTAATATTATTCTCGGTTTTCGCCCTGGCTGTGGTAACCCATCGAAGGTCGACCACTATTTATATCAGCGATCTCCAGACGGGTCGTCTGGAGATCGCTACGAGGTTGATTGCTCTTATAACTTTTTCCTCTTACGCGATTTGGTTTGCAGTTGGAGTGTTTCGAGGTCTCAGTGTTTCAATGCTGTTCAGCGCCCTCACTGGGCAGGGTGAAACCATTTACCTTCTTAAAAGTGTGATTCTCGCGCCAATCGGTGGAGTGACTACGTGGTCGCAGCTCGCAGTCATCCTAGGGCCGCTGCTTGTTATCAGATGGCGCTTGACTAACAATTTTCCGGCCGTAATGTTTCTAGTTCTTTTGGGAACTGTAACGTTTAGGGCGCTTTTCTTTAGCGAGCGTTTGGCTCTCATTGAAGTAGGGGTAAGTACTCTCATGGCATGGGCGCTTATTCGGTCAAAGCCACTTGCCGTTGTCAAGACTCCCATTAGATGGCTGGCCACATGGGCGGGGTCTCTGGGACTCTTGGTCGCCGTGTTCGCGCTGTTTGAGTATCCGCGTTCGTGGTTGACCTATTATGCGGCCAGATATGATGGAAACATTCTTGATTTTGCGGCTCAAAGGCTACTGGGTTATTATTCCACAGCCCTGAATAATGGTTCCCTGAAGGCACAAACCACGTCCGAGTTATCAATCTTTGGGCTTCTACAAGGCCGTTTCAGCCTTCCGTTTGTTGGCAGCTGGGGTGAGGAAATTCAAGCTAGCAATGAAAGCTTTAGTTATGCGCTGAACTCTGGATCAAATCCCGAGTTCAACAATGTTTCTGGGCTTCTTCTAACCGATGCAGCTCTAGGAAGGTTTGCATCCCTTATATCATGGGTAGTCTTCGGCTTCGTCATCGTGTGGATTGCTAACCGAGCCTCGCGCGGAGGTATCGTCGCGCTTGTGGCTTACTGCTCTTTGGCAATTAGCGTATTGGAAGTTGTCCGGATTTATTATGTGGGGACATCACGATTTCTTCCGATCATCATAGCTCTCCTATTTCTCAACTTCTATCTTGGAAGGTCTGACAATCAGTCTGCACTGAGTACGCATTCCGGGAAGCGTAGCAACGAGTCAGATCGGTTCACAGGATCAGTTCCCCTCTGATTCGGCCTGGTTCTTGTAGTTCTGAGTTCAACTCAGAAGGTGTGTAATGGCGGTTATCACCAGAAGGGTCAAGTTAATTTATGTTTAGTAATGATTTCAAAGATGACTTAGCCGCTCACGGATTCAGGTCGTGGCGGTTTGTCTATCGTTTTTCGGAGCGACCCGTGTACTTTCAGCTACTACTGCGGCGTACTGAAACCCTAAAGCACCGGGCCGGATCTTCGGTCTTTCTCAGGCTCGCGTACATGCAGTCTCGATTCCGCCTGGAACGACTGGGAGAGCGGTTGGGATACAGCATTCCTCCTGGAGTCTTCGGTCCTGGGCTAAGAATCGCTCACCCGGGGACCATCGTCGTTAACCCTCAAGTGGTTGTGGGGTCAGGGTGCACCGTGCATCAGGGCGTAACCTTGGGTTCAAGCGGGGGATTGGTGCCCAAGGTGGGCTCCAATGTCTGGATCGGACCAGGGGCGCAGATATTTGGGGGCATTCGCATAGGCGACGGTGCTGTCATCGGTGCAAATGCGGTTGTCAATCGTGACGTACCCAGGGGGGCGTTCATGGCTGGAGTCCCGGCGCGTGTTGTCGGACAGGCTGTCGACTTAGGGAACGCCCCAATTGCGCTACAGAACATCGACGAGTGAATTATGGTCAAGTCGAACTTTCAAGCCGAACTCCTCCACCCGGCGCCCCACGCCCAGCAACTCCGCAATGGCCGCGATCGTGCGCTCTGACGCTAGCCCGTCGCCGTAGGGGTTCACGGCATTCGCAATGGCCTCGAAGTGTTCAGCATCGTGAAGCAGCCGGCTCACCTCGGTAACGCAACGGTGCCGGCTTCCACGGCTTCGGGGCGTTCCGTATTGTCCCGCATCACCAGCACGGGCTTGCCCAGGCTGGGTGCTTCTTCCTGGACTCCACCGGAGTCGGTCAGAACGATGTGGGCCAGCGAGAGCATGCGCGTGAACTCGCCGTAAGCCAGGGGCTCGGTAACCACCACGTTCGCCTTGCCCTCCAAGGATGGAAGCACGGCTTCGCGGACCACGGGGTTCTTGTGGGCGGGAAGGACGATGACCAGATCCGGCTCCGCGTCCGCGATGCGGGCGAGGGCCCGGCCGACTCCGCGCATGGCGTCGCCCTGGTTCTCGCGGCGGTGCGTGGTCACCAACAGAATTCGGCGACCACTCGCAGCAAGGGACTCCAACTGGGGATCGGAGAACGGGACCTGCTTATCCACGGTGGTCAGCAATGCATCGATCACTGAATTGCCGGTTACCACGATGTTCGCCCCCGCCACGCCCTCGGCCAGTAGGTTCGCCCGGCTGGTACTGGTGGGCGCCAAGTGCAGGGATGCGATCTGGCTGGTGATCTTACGGTTCGCTGCTTCCGGGAAGGGCGAGAGCAGGTTGCCACTGCGAAAGGCCGGCTTCAACATGGATCACGGGAATGCCGTGATAGAAAGCAGCGATGGCTCCGGCAGTGGATGTAGTGGTGTCGCCCTGGACTATCACGGCGTCCGGCCTGAAAACAGCGAACAGCTTGTCGAGCCCGCTCATGGTGCGGGTCATGATGTCCGTGAGGGACTGCCCTGGCTGGAGAATGTTGAGGTCGTGGTCCGGAGTGATACCGAACAATTCATTGACTTGGTCCAGCATTTCCCGGTGCTGCCCTGTGACGGTAACCACGCACTCAAAGAGGTCCGACTCCATCAACGCCCGCACAATGGGAGCCATCTTGATGGCTTCCGGGCGAGTCCCAAAAATAGGCATGATGGTGTGCACGTTTACCCCCAAATGACCGGCCCCGGAAGGCGCTCGAAACTAGTGCATTCCTAGCCGTTCAGAACACGAAGGAAGTGCGCAGAACGCTTAGCATTCGGGCCTCAACCACACATCAAACATCGCTTAGCCGCGCGGCTTCGCCCCTGGTGTTCAACGGATCCGGGCGGAAGCAGTCAAGGTGAGGGTCGCCGTCGTGCGCTTCACAAAACTCGTCCGAACCGGCGTTGGCCGGCAGCCCGGTGGTGATCACCACCAAGTCCTTGATGCCCAACTGCTCCCGCAAGGCGAGGCCCACTGGGAGTCGTTCACTGCTCATGCCGCCCAGAACCACAATGGCATCAGTCCGCTGCGGAACGTCGCGGGGAGGATTGTGAAAGAGCTGGAAGGCGGCAATCAGCCACAGGACACCCGCCATAACGCTGGCCGCCAGCGTCCAGGCGAGCTTTCGTTTGAACGTCACCGGGTGTCTACGTCCTCAAACACCAGGAAGGTTTGGGTGTCCAGGATTCCGTCCATGGATTGGAGCTGATCGAAGATGACGCGGCGCAAGTGGATGTTGTCTGTGGCGCGGACCAGGAGGATGACGTCGAAGTCGCCTCCCACCAAAGCGATGTGATGGATCTCCGGGATGGCCCGCAGCTGTTCCTTCAACTCGCGCCACGAGTGCTGCTGAACCTTCAACGTCACGTACGCGGAGGAACGCAGGCCCGCCTTAATGGGATCCACCAGTGCCGTGAACTTGGTCAGCACGCCCTCACCCGTGAGCCGGGCGATCCGGGTGTACGCATGGGCGCGGCTGATATGGACGTTCTCCGCCACCTGCGTGATGGACATGCGCCCATCGGTGGTCAGCTCGCGGATGATGTCCCGGTCCACGCTGTCCAGCGGTACGGCGGTCTGCTCCGCCTCGGCCTCGCTCACTGGCTCTCCAATTCGTCTACAGCACGGGCACGTTACCCAGCTCACAATTGCAATTTGTCTTTCAGAATACCCAGTTTAGGCAAGGGCTTCCATGATTAGGCGGAAAGCTGGATACGAAACAAGGCCTAGGAACATACTGGAAGCACATAGTGGCTAGAGAAGGACGGACCAATGACGATCCACGCAGATCACTCTGCGCCGGAAACGGCTGTAGAGGACCAAGCTGCTGACGTTCGGACAAAATTCGGCATCAGCGTTGAGGACTACATGCTCCCCGCCCGGCACCAGATCCAAATGGTGAACCCGGACGGCACCCTCCGCTCCCATGACGAGCAAGGCACCGAACCCGGCCACGAATACCCCACACCCAGCGATGCTGAACTGATGGCCGCGTACGAGCAGCTCGTCGTCGGACGCCGCGTCAACGATCAGAACTCTGCGCTGGTCCGGCAGGGCCGCATGGCCGTCTACCCCTCAAGCCACGGCCAGGAAGCCTGCCAGGTTGCAGCTGCCATGTGCCTTAGCGAAGTTGACTGGCTGTTCCCCACCTACCGTGACGCCGTCGCCGTCATGACCCGCGGGGTGGATCCCGTTGAGGTGATGACCATCTTCCGTGGCGACTGGCACGGCGGGTACGACCCCAGCGCGCACAACGTCGGCATCCAGTGCACCCCGCTGACCACCCAACTGCTCCACGCTGTGGGCGTTGCCCACGCCGCCAAGCTGCGCGGTGAAAACACGGTAGTGATGGCCATGTGCGGCGACGGTGCCACCAGCGAAGGCGACTTCCACGAAGCCCTGAACTTCGCCGCCGTCTTCCACCTGCCCGTCATCTTCTTCGTGCAGAACAACAAGTACGCCATCTCCGTACCGCTCAGCCACCAGTCCGTGGCGCCGTCGTTGGCCCACAAGGCTGTTGGCTACGGCATGGCCGGTGAGCGCGTGGACGGCAACGACCTCGTCGCGCTCCTCGCCGTGATGGACCGGGCCGTGAAGCTGGCCCGCGAAGGCTCCGGCCCGCTCCTGATCGAAGCCCACACCTACCGCATGCAGGCCCACACCAACGCCGACGACGCCACCCGCTACCGCCCGGACAGCGAAGTTGCCGAATGGCAGGCCAAGGATCCGCTGGCACGCATGAAGTCGTACCTCACGGACAAAGGGCTGCTGGATTCCTCTGCTTCGGAGCGGATCGCTTCGCATGCTGAGGCCGTCGCCACCCAGCTCCGTGAAGGCCTGGGCGAGGACGTCCCCGTCCAGCCGCTGGACCTCTTCAAGTACGTCTTCGATAAGCAAACGCCGCAGCTGAAAGAACAGTCAGAGCTGCTGGCCAGCGAACTCGCCCGCGCTGAAAGCGCCGACAACCACGGAACGGAGAGCGCAAAATGACCGTCACCACTACCGTTAACGGCAACGTCAGCGCAGCCACCGCCAGCGCCGCCGCTTCCGCCGCGGCCACGGCCGAAGCCACCGGCCCGCAAAGCCTCACCATGGCCAAGGCGCTGAACACCGCCATGGCCGACGCCATGCGCGCCGACTCATCCGTCCTGGTATTCGGCGAAGACGTTGGAATGCTGGGCGGCGTTTTCCGCATCACGGACGGCCTCATGGCCGAGTTCGGCGAACAGCGCTGCTTTGACACCCCGCTGGCCGAATCCGGCATCGTGGGCATGGCCGTGGGCATGGCCATCAACGGCATGCGCCCCGTGATCGAAATGCAGTTCGACGCCTTCGCCTACCCGGCCTTCGAACAAATCGTCAGCCACGTAGCCAAAATGCACAACCGCACCAAGGGCAAACTCAAAATGCCCATGGTCATCCGTGTTCCCTACGCCGGCGGAATCGGGGGAGTGGAGCACCACTGCGACTCCTCCGAGTCCTACTACGCCCACACCGCCGGCCTGAAGGTCTACACCCCGGCCACCGTGGCCGACGGCTACCGCATGCTCCGCGAAGCAATCGACTCCGACGACCCCGTCATGTTCATGGAACCCAAGAAGCTCTACTGGTCCAAGGACCAAGTGGACCTGGGTGCCTTGCGCGCAGAGCACGACGCCGGAACCTCCACCGAGGGCCGCGCAGCTGTTGCCCGTCCCGGCACAGACGCGACACTCATCGCCTACGGTCCGTCCGTTCCCACCGCGCTCGCCGCTGCCGCAGCCGCCGCCGAAGAGGGCCGGTCCCTGGAAGTCATCGACGTCCGCACCCTCGTCCCCTTCGACGACGAGACCGTCTGCGCGTCCGTACGCAAGACGGGACGCGCCGTCGTGATCGCCGAAGCCCACGGATTCGCCTCCGTGTCCTCAGAGATCGTGGCCCGCGTCCAGGAACGCGCCTTCCACTACCTCGCCGCGCCAATTCTTCGGGTGACCGGCTTCGACGTCCCGTTCCCGTCTCCCAAGTTGGAGCACTACTACCTGCCAAGCGTCGACCGTATCCTCGACGCCGTCGACGACCTTCAATGGGAGGACTGACCATGAGCTCAGATATGCAGGTCTTCAAACTGCCCGATCTTGGGGAGGGCCTCACCGAGGCCGAACTGGTGAACTGGCTCGTTGCCGTGGGTGACGAGATTGTGGTTGACCAGCCCATCGCCGAGGTTGAAACCGCCAAGTCCATGGTTGAGGTGCCCTCGCCTTACGCCGGCACCGTTGCCGAGCTGCACGGCGAAGCCGGTCAAACGCTCGACGTCGGCAAGCCGCTGATCTCGATCGCTCGCGCTGGTTCTTCTGCGGCTTCGCCCGCTGCCGCGGCTCCTGTTCCGGCTGGGTCTGTTGATCCTTCGCCGGTGTCCTCCGGTCTTGACGCTTCGCCGGCCGCGGAAGCCGCCGCGGAGACGTACCGGACCGAGGAGAAGGCTGGCTCGGGCAACGTGCTGATCGGGTACGGAACGCCCGGGGGAGTGACCGGTGGGCGGACCCGACCTCGTAAGGCGAGTGTCGCCGTCGCCGGTACTTCGGTTTCTGCTCCTATTTCTGTTGCTGAGCCGGTGATGGAGCCGGCTGTGGCGGGGACGCGTATTCCTGGCAAGCTCAGTGCTGTCATCTCGCCGCTCGTGCGGAAGATGGCGCGTGACCATGGGGTTTCCCTCGACGCGATTGAGGGCTCAGGTTCCAGTGGGCTGATCATGCGGCGGGATGTGGAGGCGGCTATCACTGCGCCTTCTGTGCCTGTTGCTGCTCCTGCTCCGGTGGCCGCCCCTGTTGCCGCTCCTGCTATTGCTTCTATTGATGCGGGTGCCGTGGACAGCCGGACTGGTTTGTCAGTCTCGGCTCGGACGCCTGTCCGTGGGGTCCGCAAGGCCGTGGCCGCCAACATGACCCGCAGCCGCTCGGAGATCCCCGAAGCCACCGTGTGGGTGGACGTGGACGCGACCGCCCTGTTGGAGATGCGTGCCGAACTTAAGAAGCGCGCGCCGCACGACACCCCTGGCTTGTTGGCTTTCATCGCCCGTTTTGTCACGGCTGGGTTAAAAAAGTACCCGGCCTTGAACACGCGCTTTGAAACCGCTTCGGATGGCTCGCAGGAGATCGTTGGGTTCGACGGGATCAACCTCGGCTTCGCCGCGCAGACCGACCGCGGGCTCGTGGTTCCTTCTGTCCGGAACGCTCACGAGCTGAGTGCCCGCGAACTGGACGCAGAGATCCGCCGACTCACCGCCGTCGCACGTGACGGAAAGGCGACCCCCACCGAACTGGGTTCCGGCACCTTCACGCTGAACAACTACGGTGTGTTCGGTGTAGACGGCTCGGCCGCGATCATCAACTATCCCGAGGTCGCGATGCTGGGCGTGGGCCGCATCATCGACAAGCCCTGGGTGGTCAACGGTGAGCTTGCCGTCCGCAAGGTCACCGAGCTGACCCTCGCCTTCGACCACCGCGTGTGCGACGGCGAAACCGCGGCCGGCTTCCTCCGGTACGTTGCCGACGCAATCGAAAACCCCGGCGGCGCACTAGCCGACATGTAACCCCCGCACCCTCTCTCACATCCGATCCCCAATTCGGGATCCCTCTCTCACATCCCGAGGGCTTGAGCCGAACGCTCTATCAGTTCCGGGGGGTTTGAGCCGGACGCTCTATCAGTTCCGGGGGGTTTGAGCCGAACGCTCTATCATCCGCCCACCGGCGGGCTTCCCAGTTCAGGTTGCCCGCCGGTTGGGCGGGGGACATATTTCAGCGCAACACCCACATCACGTCCGCATGCGACCTAAGGCTTTTTGCTATAGCTCATGGTGATTCCACCCGTGTAATAGACCACCTTCACTTTCACGGCAGAGGCAGACGTGTGCTTTTTGCCGTCCTTCCATTCGATGCCACCCTCGGTCTTCATTGTGATGATCTGTTTGTAGGCGAGATCCACTCCGCCGCCCAACTTCTTGGCCACTTCCTCGGACACCTCGTCGCTCTTGGTCGTCTCAAAGTCGAACTCGCCATACTCTGCCGTGGCCACAAGATAGAAGTAGTCGTACAGGTCGAAGTCTTCGCGGGGGATCTGGACCACGCCCCGGCCTCGGAGCTCGGCGTTGATGCCTACGCCGCCTAGAACTTCGCCGTTGATCTCAAGTGAGTAGCGCGGGTCGTCGTATTCATTGGTGACTCCAACTTCCAGCTGGCCCTGCCGCGAGTAATCCGTGGCTGTCAGAAAACCAACCGAGGCCCCACGTTGTTTGACATCAATGCCGAACCGGCCGATCAGGAGATTGTTGCCATAGCCCTTGAGATCGACGTTGAGTTTGATGGTGCTCTTGGACTTGCGGACTGGTTTGGCACCTTGGACGTTTTGCTGGACCTGTTTGCTGTAGTCCTTGTGCTCTTCTTGGGACTTATTGCCCTTGCGCGTCTCAGACTCAGACAGTTTGATGGCGTCCTGCGCCTGGCTGGGTGAGACTTGTTGTGCTTCTTCCCGCCGTTGCCTGATCATTTCTTTGGCAACCTCAGCCCCGGCTTGCGTTGTACCCAATTCGGCGTCTTTCTCCTGCTTATCCAGGCCCATCCCGTATTTGGCCTGGATGTCCCGGGCCTTATTGGCAGCCTCTGCGATCGCAATGGTGTTGTCGGAAAGCTTCTTCAACAGGTCCGCTACTTCTTGGCGGCCTGACATGTCACGGAAAATGTTGGGCGTCCCCAGGAGAGATAACGCTGCCGCGAGTCCGCCGGGATCAGGAGCCGGGCTGGGACTGACGATGTTCACTACTGCAGGTGGGAATGGTGTGGGAGCCACACCGGGCTGCTGCGGTTGAGGTTGGATGGGCGTAACCGGGTTGATGCCCGGCGCATCGATAGGTATGGGGTGCTCGTCCCACTTCCAGAAGCGTGTGTTATCGATCTCCTCTGAGACGTTGCAGTGGCCGAGCTTGCCTTCAGCGAAAACGCCCCGGGTTGGCATGGAAATCAGCCGCTCGGACTTGGCCGAGGCCAGCGGCAACCTCTCAAGTACAGTCTGCCGGTCCTGCTCACTCATGGCTGCAAGAACGGAGGTGGCCCATTGGCGGCGCGTAGGGTCGGTGCCGTTCAGTGCCGCGGCGATGTCCACCACCGTGGTGTCGTCCACTGCGGAGGGTTGCTTCGCCAGCCCATATGCCACGTAGCTTCCAAACACTTCCAAGGGTGTGGGGTCGACGTGGTCGGACATGACCTGCCCCGGCGACCATTGCTTCTTCTCGAAATCCTTGGCGATTGTGTTGGCATCCGTTCCGAGCATTAGGACGCTGTTGTAATAGCCTCGGTTCATATCCAGATGGGCGACTAGACTCTGCAAAGCCACGTCGTCTTCGGCCGAAACGAAGTCATTACGGTTTGGTTTGAGTCCCACGGTGGTTGTGGTTGCTGAAGGAGGTTGTTTCGAAGGGAGCAACCCGGTGCTCCCACCGGCATCATCCAAAGTCCGGGTGCCGGAATCAGCGAGTATATTGATTCGCTCGTTCTCCACCGTCACCATCGTCACCAGGATGTTTGACTCTTGCCAATCACCGCCCGAGTTGATGTCCTTCAGTTTTACTTCGATGCCTCTGATGTCTTTCCAGGGGATAGCGACAGGTAGGGTTTTCTCGAATTCGGGGGAGGTTCCCTCGTCGCCAGCACCATCGCATTGGAACTCGAAAATCCGTCCGTCCAGTAGATGGAGCACCACGAAGACCGGTTCCGACGTATCGTCGGAGGTGGTGGTGAACTGGGCGATGAGCTTGACGAAGAGCTTTGCGCCCGGGTCGATCGTCTGGGTGTTCGCACCCCACTTCTCCACCTCGCGCTTCAGTTTTTCCTCACCCAGTACCACTCGAGCGACAGCGTCAAAACCTGCCGCCAGCTTTGGATCGAGAAGGAAGGGTTCGAGTTGGAATCTTCTGAGGAGAAGTGCTTTCGCCGTCAGGACCTGGGGGAGGTTTAGCGACATCTGGACCAGCACGGAGGGGCGACGGCGGACCCACTCAACAGTCACCCGGTAGTGCCGCAGCACCTCGTAGTAGAGGATCGTCAAAGTGTGGCTGTGGTTATAGTTCGAGAAGGTGCGGGTCTGGATACTTTCCTTCTCCTCCTGGCGGGCCTGGATGACAACTGTTGAGTTGATTTCACGCTGAGATGAGCTGGCCTGCGAAAAACTGTCGTTCAGTCGTTGGACGTTCTCCGCCGCTAGATCCCTGCTTCCGTCGCTGGTAGCCGTGGATCCTCCCAAGCTCCAGGTGTTTCCCACGGCGGCACCCAGCCCCACGACCCCCAGATTGGCACCTCCCGTGGCACCCGATGATCCAGCGGCGCCCGCCATAAACGAGCTCCCGTGTTGAAGTTCTTTGACCCCGGCCTTGACCGTCTCGGAAATGGTGCGGTCGCGGTGGGTCTGATGCAGCAACTCTTCGGTCATTTTAGTTTTCTCGTCACGCTTTGCGACGCTGTCCCAGGACCAGTCGATCACGGCCAGCTTTACGCTCTCCCCAGGTGCCAGCGGCAAGCTGTAGAGAATCTCGCCGAGGGAATGACCGAGGGAGAACCATGTGACTTTGTAGTCGTCTACGTAGGCGGCCTTAAACTCCTGCGGAACCCCGAAATTAGGGGGAACGTCCACCAGCCGCACCACTTGGCGGAGGACGAATTCCTGCAGCGCCAGGTTCGAGGGGACCATCTCCTCGCAACCGTCCGCTCCGAGGAGCGTGGTGGGAGTTGCTGCAAACGAGGCGGGGGAGAGCCTCCAGTCTGTAAGACTGGGATTTTGCAGTGCGCGGGGGCCCATGTTGATCAGCGAGGACGGCAGGGTATGCCACGATACTTTAAGTCGGGCGAGTATGGCGTCGGAGGAAAAGCGGGCCTGATCCAGCGCATCGAACCTGCCCGAATGGCCACTGGGATAGATCCACACGGCCAAGCTGGATGATGGTCCAGTGCCCAGCTGGCGGGCTTGGATGGCCTCCGAGAGCATCAACTGGACGTCCGCTCCCAGTCTTCGAAGATCGAACGAGACGTACCCCATATGGTCGGTGGTCAGTACACCTAGCGGCTCCGCCCATAAAGCGCTTTGGTCCGGAACCTCGGGCTCAGTTTCAAGGCCAAGTCGAGAAGCCGCTGCCCGTACCGCGTCCGCCATGAGGCGTTCCAGGTCCGCCACGGGAATCTCTGAAAGGCGCTCACGGCCCGCCGCCTCCAACACACTCTTGAGTGCTTCCTGGAATAGGTCGTTCACCATCTGACCTTGAGTGATCAGTCGCTCGCGGCTTTCCTTGCTCACGGTGGAAGCTAGAGCACGTAGGGCCGCATTCTCCACCCTGTCCCGACTGGCGCCGGTAGCTGAGGGGTCCACGCTTATAATTGCTGCGCGCAGGGGCTCCCTGAACCGTTCGTTGATAGGCGGTGGCGGAATTATCCGCGGAACCGCAACTTCTGCATAGAGCGGCAGCCGCTGGACGGGACGTCCCGTGTCCGGATCTGTGACGAAAATGCCCAGATGCGCCGGCACTGGAGAGCTGAATGATGCCATGATGCCACCTCGCTCGAGCTCCACCGGCTACAAACGGACCTTGCACGCGAACGTCTGATGGTGGGGTGGCCCACCTTACTCTTCGGATAGCCGCCCGGGAATACGGGAGTGGCAATGTAAAGCGTTAAGGCCTTGACGCCATACTTGCATTTTGCAAGTATGGGCCGCATGAGCCTCTTTATCACATGCCCGGTTGAAGACGTCGAGCGCGCGACAGCTTTCTATAACGCCCTCGGCTGGACCCTCAACACTGAGATGTCTGATCACAACGTGTCATGCTTCGCGATCGCCCCCGAGCAGTACGTCATGCTCGGTAGCCGTGAGATGTACGCGAGCGTCGGTGGCGCCGAGGAGTTGGTGGGCGGACCCGAAACCCCCTCGAAGGTCACAGTTTCATTCGATCTCGACAGCCGAGAGGCGGTGGACGAGCTTATCGAACGCGCCAGGGCCGCCGGTGGGCGGATCGGTGACACCGATGACTACCCCTTCATGTACCAGCGCCAATTCGATGACCCTGACGGCTACCACTACTCACCGTTTTGGATGAAGCCGGACGCCCAGCCGACGGCGTGAGCAACCTTGCCGCGGCCCTCGACATCGTCGGACCACGGTGGGCATTGCTTATCGTGGAGCGGCTGCTCGACGGGCCACAGCGTTACGGCGATCTGCAGCGCGACCTCGGAGTACCGACCAACATCCTCGCGACCCGACTGCGCGAGCTCGAAGCCGCTGGCGTACTGTCCCGCCTGCCGCTCCGGCATAACACCCGGGCCTACGCGCTGACCGAAAAAGGGCTCGCCTTGCGCGAGGCGATCGTCGCGCTGGAACGCTGGGGCGGGTGCTGTGCTTGAATGCGTCTATAAGAAGCGAGCGTGGAGTTGAACCCACGACACTCATGTGGAGGAAGCAGGAAGTTATGGGGAAACTTTCGGACGGCCATCTTTGGACCCTGGTTCACGCTGAGCGCGCAGCGCTGATGGAGGACTTGATGGGCCTTAGTGTGGAACAGTGGCGTCACAGGACCCTGTGCGGGCAGTGGGATGTGGAGAAAGTGGTCGCACATCTCACGGCAGCGGCGAGCCTTAACCAGTGGCAGTGGCTGCGCAGCATGCTCGGTGCGCGTTTTCGCCCTGACGTGCACAACCAGCGCAGGCTTGAGGAGCATCGTGGTAGCACCCCGGCTAAGACTTTGGACCGGTTTCGCTCCGTCATTCACAGCAGTATCGCACCGTCCTCCGATATACCGGCGTATCTGGGGGAGGTAGTGGTGCATGCCCAGGACATCCGTCGGCCCCTGGGACTTCCACGTACTCCTAGCATTGACGCTTTGACGCCCGTCGCGGAGTTCTACGCCCGCCGGGACTTTGCGGTCGCCAGCCGCACGCACGCCGCCGACCTGCGGCTGGAGGCGAATGACGGTCCCTTCTCCTCAGGTGCAGGACCGCTGGTTACTGGTACGACCCTCGCCCTGGTGATGGCGATGGCCGGACGTCATCCCTACCTTGAGGACCTCAAGGGTCCCGGTGTTCCTACTCTTCGCTCACGCCTGGACATCTCGGCCGCGAGATCCGCCTAGTTCCCCAGCCGCCCGTTCAATTACCGGGACCGAACGCGATCGAGTCGAAAACGGCGCGTGCCTCTCTCGTCAGCTCCGGATTGATCGATTCGTGGAATTGCACCACCCAGCTCACAGCGCGCTTGCCGTTCAAATCCACAACCCGGTAAGTTTCGCGCTCAGCGGCGCTCGAGTACCAGCGTGAGCATTCGTTTGAGAATTCAGAGTGGATGCAGAACTTGTCGCGATCGCAGCCTGTGATGTCCACGCCGCCCTTGACGAAGTGGTCGAACTCCAAGCCGGAGTAATCACCCACCGTGACCTTGACGGGAGGGGTGCTCGCCGTGGACGTCTGCGCCGTCAATGCGTCGACGAAGCTCTTAACCGACGGATCGACCTTGACGAGCGCCCCCTCCCAAGCGCATGCGTCCGTCGGCACATAGTCGGCGGGCCACCAACCCACGTAGACCCCCCATTCGTCCGGGTGATTCGGGTCATCTTTGGCCACACCATCGCCGTCGTAAGTCGACCAACCGGCTGGGACTGTGATCTCGAAAGGCGCCGAGAAGCCCTTGACGAGGACCCGGTAGGTGCCGGCGTCGAGGTTGCCACTCTCCGGCAGCAGTGGGACTGTTTGGGGGGCGCCACCTTCAGTCTGTGCCGGGGCCGTGCGGGCCTCCGTCGTCGAAGAACTTGGGGACGGGAGGGAGGCGTCGTCGGGCTTGGAGTCACACCCTCCGAGGCATCCAATGAGTGCGATAACCAGCAAAGGTAAGAGATAGCGCCGTCTTTGAGTAGCCAGATCCAGGGGTGTCATGGGGCTCACCGATCCACCAAGCCGCTTTGGGGTACTGCGAGGCCCCGCAGCTCAGTGGCCTCGCGGGCGGTACCAGGTGGGATGCCGTCGCCTCAAGTCTCCTCCGGCACACAACCCAAGACAATAAGGGGTGTTAGTGGATCGGTTACGACTAATGCAACCCCATAAAAATGACAGGAGCCCACTGAAATCAGTGGTGAGGCTACTACCAACCGCAGGCACCGGCCCCGGCTGGATGGTCCTACTGATTCTCATGGGTGCCATCCAGTGCGTCGTAGCCCAATGAATGGATCATGCTTCGCAACGCCTTGAATGCGGCCTTTTGTTCGTCGTGCGTCATGCCAGCTAGCATCCTGTTTTCCACCTCGCGGACCGCAGTGCTCGCCGTCGAAAGGCTGCTCCGACCCAGCGGAGTCAGCTGCGCAGGAAGGACTTTTCCTACTCGGGCCTCCGCAGGGCGGGTCACGTAGCCGTCGCGTTCCAAGGCTTGGAGCAGTACATTCATGGATTGTCGGGTGACGAACGCGCCGCGGGCCAGCTCGGAGTTAGATAAGCCCGGGCGCTGCGCCAGGAGTTCCAGGCAAGAGTAATGGGTAATGGTCATGCCAAGTGGCCGCAGCGCTGCTTCCATGGAGGCGCGAAGGGCACTCGACGCTTCCTTCAGCAGATATCCCAGTGACGTGGTGAGGTCGATCCCGGGTTGACTCATGTCAGTATTCTGACATAGATTCCTCGTGTCAGATAACTGACAAAAAATCATAGGAGCATCACATGCCCGTCACCGGCCCCGACTTCATCTCACTCCAAGCGCGCGACCTCGACGCGTCTCAAGCGTTCTACGAGCAGTACCTCGGCCTTGTCCGCTCGCAAGCAGGGCCGCCCCACGCCGTCGTGTTCGACACGAAGCCGATCACCTTCGCACTCCGCACCATCGCTCCGGGGACGGACCTGACATCGGTTGATCAGCCGGGCGTCGGCGCCGCAATCTGGCTGCACGCCACGGATGTCCAGGCTATCCATGACTCGCTCCTGGCCGACGGCCACACCATCGTCGCCGCACCCATGGACGGTCCCTTCGGACGCACGTTCACGTTCGCCGATCCCGACGGCTACCACGTGACGCTTCACGACCGCGCCTGAAACCCAAAGGTTCCCCACCGGCGTCGAGTAGCCTTGCACGCAACCGTCCAGCAACCGAAGGAAGTGGCGCAAATGCAGCAATACGTGGTTCTCCAGGTGATCCTGAAAGAAAAAATGTGGGGCGCCGGTTCGGGCAACCTGCCTTCCCTGGAAAAGGCCATCAACGATCAAGCCGCTAAGGGTTACAGGCTCCACACCATCACCACCGCCAGCAGCGGAAGCAAGGGCATGATCGGCGGCGGCGATCGCATACAGGCGACCATGGTGTTTGAGCGCGTCGGCTAGGGCTCCACGCACGCCGGATCAGAAGGCCGGAACTTCCTGCGGAACGTAAGAGTCTGCAGTCGTGCCGTTTCCTAGTTGTCCCAGACCGTTCTCTCCCCAAGACCAGAGTCTTCCGTCGCCGGTTAGGGCATAGGACGTGTAGAGGCCTCCAGTGACAAACTGGACACCGTTTAGCTGCTGCACGCGAACCGGTGCGGTTGCGTTGTTTCGGGTGCCATCTCCCAGCTCCCCTGAATAGTTGTACCCCCAGGCCCAAAACTCATCTGCCCCGTTCGATGCGAAGACGCTATAGACGTTCGCTCCAATGTTTTCGATGCCACTCAGCCCAGGGATTTGAACGGGGACATCGCTATATCCCTGGTATGTTCCGTTCGCCAACAGGCCAAGCCCGTTGTGACCCCAAGCCCAGACGGTTCCATCGTTGCGAAGGGCAAGGGCGCCATAGCTGGTGCCCACAATGTCCCGCACGCCGTCCAGGCCGGAAACCCTGACCGGTACCAAGGAGTTGACGGTTGTTCCGTTGCCAAGCTGGCCCTCCCCGTTGTACCCCCACGCCCACACTGACCCGTCGCTCTTGAGCGCGTAGCCTGAATTTCCGCCGCCCGAGATCTTGGTGACATCCGTAAGACCCTGCACCTGAAGGGGAGTGAGGCCTGTCGCCAGAGTGTGGCCTTGCCCTTGCTGGCCTTTGGTGTTGTTTCCCCATGCCCAAACAGTGCCGTCCGAGCGCAATGCGTAGGCTGTGTTCCCGTTAGTGGCGATACTCCTGACGCTGTTCAATCCCTGTACCTCGAGTGGAACCGATGAATATTGCCCACCATTTGAGTTGCCAAGTTGGCCGTAGTAGTTGCTTCCCCAGGCCCACACGGATCCGTCGCTCTTGAGCGCGTAGGCGTTGTATCCGTATGCTGCGACACCTGTGACCTTCCGAAGTCCCAAAACCTGAGCGGGTACGTAGGTGGCATACGCATCGGAGCCTGTCCCCAAATTTCCGGAGGCATTGAAACCCCATGCCCACAGTGTCCCGTCAGCTTTCAGAGCGAAGGCGTTCTCAATCCCCGCCGCCATGCCGATGACGCCGGTTTGTACCGGGTCGGACGGTTTGACTACCGAGGTGTTTTGGCAGGGGTTTGCGGTGAAGAGGGGCCAGGTGTTGGTTGCGGTGGCTTTCCA
>NZ_SDXQ01000025.1:0-8077 GCF_006964045.1 Arthrobacter sp. TS-15
TTGGTTGCGGTGGCTTTCCATTCGCCGAGGTCGAAGCCGAGTATTTTGATGCCTGCCAGGACGCCGAGTCGGCCTTCGACGCCGAGTTCCAGGGGGCAGGTCCAGGTGAGGTCTTGTCCGCTGGCGGCGGTCACGGTGATGGTGGTGGTCGCGTAGGGGCCGATGCCGAAGGTGATCCCGGCGATGCCGTAAAGCTTGATGGTGGCATCGAAGTCCAGGGATGCTCGTGCGGTCAGGGATGCTGAGGCCTTGTACTCGTTTTCGATTCCTGCGGTAGTGGGTTTGTCGTTGACCAGGTTGAACGAGCCGTTGTTGTATTTGAAGCCGTGGTTGCTGGTGACGGTCTGGGATGAGGAAAACACCACCTCGGCGTTTCCGTCCAGGGAGAAGTTCGCGTTCATGGTCGCGTTGCTGGTCACTACTACTGGGACCGGGCCGGCCATGAACATAAACGCGGAGTTCAGTTCGCCCAGTTTGGCGGTGACCTGGCCTTTCAAGGATCCCTGGGCCGTGAGGGAGTGTTCGGCTTTGATGGAGGGGGTGATGACCACGGAGACTTCCTTCAGGCTCAGGAAGGCGGTCTCCAGTGTCATTTTTGCTGTGGCTTTGGCCGTGACGGAGGACTTCAGGGTCACTGACCCGTCACCGGTCAAGGGCGCGTCGGGTTTGCCGAACTCGCCCTTGACGGTCCTGCTCAGGACCATGGATTTGTTGAACACCTCCGCGGAGGCCGCCGCGTAGGGCCGGGCCATATCCGGTGTGGTTCTGGTTGAGGTGGGGGCCGTGTCAGGTTCAACCACGACGTCGGGCGCGGGGATGAACTCGGAACTCACCGGGGTGCCGGTCACTTCGAGCAAACCTCCGGTGGAGACCACGGCCTCGGGCACGGTGGCGGGTTTGGTTTTCACCAGGGTGGTTCCGCCCGGGTCCCGGACTACTTGGACTACCCGGACCAGGAGCCCGTCCGGGGTGCCGGTAGTAGCACCGGAGACCAGTACGTCATTGGGTTTGATGTCCGTGGCCTGATCCGAAGGCAACGCAATGGTGTTGGTGGTCACCTGGGCTGTTTGGAGTTGGGCGGGTTCCAGGACTTCAACATCCGGGGCCACCGTGACCGTCCCCGCTGCAGGGTTTCCCGGGTCGGCCGGGGTTTTCTGGCCCGCGTACCGGTAGAGGAACGCGGCCATCGCATCACGGGCGATCCCGTCAAAGGGCCGGTACTGACGCGCCCCGTTACCAGCATCCCAGCCCGTGGAAATCCCGGCCCCGGCCAACCAGGTGATCTCCGTGTAGAACCCGCCACCGGCGGGAACATCCGTAAAAGGAGACACCGGTGGGGCCGTGAACGCTGGCTTGTCCGCGTACCGGTACAAGAACGCGGCCATCGCGTCACGGGCGATCGGAGACAACGGACGATACTCACGCACCCCGGAACCAACATCCCAGCCGGTGGAAATACCCGTGGAGGCAAGCCAGGTGATTTCTTTATAAAACGCTGCCTCTACCGGAACATCCGTGAACGGCGACATCGTGGGCGGTGTGAACGCCGGGGACCCGGCATGGCGGTACAAGAACGCGGCCATCGCGTTCCGGGCAATGGACTCCAACGGACGATACTGCCGCACCCCGCCACCAACATCCCAGCCCGTGGAAATACCCGACGCGGCCAACCACGAAATCTCCGTAGCGAACTGCGACTCCGCCGGCACATCCGAGAACGACACCACGTTCTCCACCACCGGATCCGCAGCCACCGCCGACGGCACCACCAACAACCCCGGCACCACCACCACAACAACAGCAACCAACCACGCCACACCACGACGAAACACCGCAACCCCCACACCTTGGCGACACCCAGACAACACTCAGAAAACTAACTACACGGCATCCACAGCCGGCATTACAACAGCGTCGGGAAGTGCACCCGCACATTACGTCCTGATTCGAGATCGACCCAGCGGTCCAGAGTTACGTTTCAGGTGGCGGGATGTTTGACGAGCTCGGGCATCACGGCACCACACTCATAGGCGGGTGAATCAGCGCCCACTATCGCACCTAGGAATCCATGCAAAGGGCAACCGAAACGGCGGAAGTCGCCTCCGTCGTAGGATACGAGGAATGCATCGGGCTTGGTCAGGGCTTCCTTGATAGCTGGCCACTCCGATTCGGGAAATCCGGCCATCCCGGCGGTTTGGTGCCCGCCGGGCGATCCTTTGAAAACCTTCAGGGCAGTGGTACCGCCAGCGGGAGTTGAAACGTCTGCATATCCAAAGCCAAGCAAGATCGAGCATGGTTTGGTGGCACGCTTGGCGGACTCAGCGGCCGATAGACAAACGGGACTATCACTATTCCAGAGCGCGCTGACCAGGAACTTCGGATTACCGAAGGGCTTAGTTACGCCATCCACCCCTTTGAAGGAAATGTTCCGTCCCGGAGTGGTGTTTATTATGTGGAGGTCCATATCAAGCAGGAACCTGGCACTCATAAAGCCGGGCTTGTCGTCGGCCACTGTCTCGCCCAAAGAGCTCGTTATGACATTCACATCGAGATCGAAAGTGTAGCCGTCCACGTCTTTCATGTGGGCAACAAAAGTGCCGGACGGCCCTCTCGTACCGGCGACTGCAGGGCCGGTTAGCGGCGTTTGCGTTGGTGTGGGAGTTACAGATTCCACGGGCACAACGGCCTCTGAGGGGCTTACAACAGGGCTATTCGCAGGTGGCGTTCCAGGGCTCGGCGCGCAGGACACGAGCGGGGCCACTGTCAAAGCCAGAATCCACACGTGGGCATTGTATTTCCTGACTGCTCCGGAAATTCGCATTACCGTTCACCCCGAGATCTCCCACCCATAATGGGCTCGACACCGTGCCTGAGCAAACCGTATTGCATGGCCTCCGGTAACGCGCCATATATGACAGGTGAATTTTGTCATGTCACACGGATTTATCGAGCCTGAGCCAGCCGCTTCTCCACTTCGGCAGCTTTTTCGGGCTGGCCGGACACCACGTAAAGCTCCGAGAGGATGGACAGCGCCCGCTCCGGTTTAGGAGTTAGCGCAGCAGCGCGTTCAATATCTGCAATAGCGCCCGCCATATCCTGCCCGCTGGCTTTGGCAAGTCCTCGGAGCAGGTATGGCTCCGACGTCCACGGCGAGCGCTCAATCTGCCTGTCCAGAGTGTTCCTTGCGGCGTTCACGTCCCCTGTACCCAGCTGCCCTACGGCCAGTGCAGTAAGCGCCTCCATAGAGGACGGGTTACGTTCGACGGCGGAACTCGCCCAGGTGACTGCGGCAGCTGCCGCTGTTGTATCGCCGGTGACGGCCCGAACGGCGAACGCCTGGGCGGCAAGGAGAGCTACGTCCTGGTCCCAGGGTCGCAAAGCCCTGGCCTGCTCGAATTCCTTGGAGGCCAGCGGGATGTCTCCCTTGGCAGCCAGCTCAGTTCCGGATTTCATTGGCAGCTCTGCGCTTGCCGCCACACCACTGAGGATGGCACCCACCAAGGCAAGCCCTGCCGCCGCCAGGCGCACTGAATTCAACGCCTTGCCCGGCCGACGCCCGGCGTTTGCTTCCTGTGCTGGTGCATTTCCAAGGATGGCACCGGCCAGAACGCACACCAGGGCGGTAGTTCCCGGCGAGGTGAAGTGAGTCATGAGGGCGAATCCGTAGCCGCATACTGCCGCCAGCGCGCCTACCAGAAACAGTTTGTGTTCGTTCACCGGCAGGGCGCGGCTACGCCTGACGCCCGCCACGATGACCGTACACATAACTACCCCCGCGGACAGGAGGAACAGAAGTCCTCCTGCGCTGACCAATTGAAGAGCCACCATGTGCGGGCTATCCGCCGGGAACTCAGTTCCCACGTTCCTGGCGAATGCGTCGGATAGGTGAGAAGGCAAAACGTCCACGAATTGCCCGGCCCCAAGCCCAACGAATGCTTTGCCTGACAATGCCCGGAGGGATGCCTCCCACAGATACACGCGACCCGTGACTGTTTCCGTACTGAACAAGCGCTCAGCGACGGATGGGATGGACCATGACAAGACTGCCGCAGCGCCCAAAAAGCCCGCAAGGGCAGTGAGCGCGAGGACTCGCTTTCCGGATCTCATGAGCTGGAACGCCTTGAATCCGAAAAGCACAGTTCCGCAAACAACCACAACCAGAATGCAACCCCGTGAACCGGAAGCGACCGTAACCACTCCTGCCGCAACAGCACCTATTTGTGCCAGCCTGTTCTTTGTCCACAACGCCGAGGGCAGAAGCAGCAAGCATGCGACCAACCCCACCAGGCCTAAGTCCGTGGCATTCCCCAAGGTCGCTCCGGGACGGACATCGTCGGCGCCGCCAAGGGGCCTAAGACCAGCTGCCTCGGCCACCGCGATAGGCATCAGAATGAGCATGCTGAAGCACAGCCCTCGGACCAGATACCGCCTGCTTTTCGACGCTGTGGACCCCCCAAGTACTCTTGCGCCGACTACCAATAGACCCACATACAAAAGCAGGACAGGCAGGCCTTCGTAACGCGGCCACCGTCCAACGATGGCCGCACCGGGGTCTCCGGAACTCAGTGCGGCAATGAGAAAAACCGCCGCTATCGCTGCCAGAATTAGCGCCACAGGACGCCCAAGTCTTGCGGTGGCGGGGACCAGAAGACCCACGCACAGGGCGATAAACAAAATAGTCAGTTTTGGCAACACAAACCTGTGCAGGCCGTCCGGAAGCAAAACCAGGGGTGCTGCGATAAATAACGTCACACTAATGAGTGCTAATCGGTCATTACCGAAAGTTGACTCCCAAATGCGACGTAATGATTGCACTATTTTCCCCCATGATCGACAGACCCGCCGTACAAGAAATAGCATGTGGCAGACGCAACAACTTGACTTGACTCGGCGTCGAAAAACAAATATATGGGGGCAATCTTGAAACAACTGAAGCTATCACGGCAAATACTTTTGCCCGTGACCGGTTTATCACTACTCGCAGCATCCTTCTCCGGCGCACCGGCTGCCATGGCTGCGGGAACTGCAAGCATCAGCGGTAGCGTGCAGATGCAGGCTGGTCTCAGTGCCAGCATGATCATCATCGACGCTTACAAGGACGATGCATACGTCGGCGAAACCCGGATTTGGAGCGGTTCCGGGACTTACACATTGAGCGGACTGGAGCCTGGCAACTACAAGGTCAAGTTCAGTGCCTACGGTGAAGGTGGCGGCGCTCCGGTCAATGTCCAGGAATGGTTTGACGACAAAGAACTGGCGTCCTCGGCTCAGACAATCACTCTGACAACGGGGCAAGCACAAGCAAACGTCTCCGCGGTTCTCAATACGGGCGCCACTCTCAGCGGCAAGGTGTCCGTCCCTGCCGGCGTCGATGCCACCAAAGTGAACGTGAACGCAACACGCGATGGCGAGTACAGCTCATATAGCACTTCGCTGAAAGCGGATGGTACGTACTCGCTCACCAACATGATCGCCGGTCAATACCGGCTGCGGTTCAACTGGGGCTCCCCGTGGGATCCCAACCCAACCCCCAGCCCGGTGATCGAGACCTTCCTTGGGAGCAAGGACTGGTCGTCAGCCACCCTGCTCGAGGTTCCCAAACAAGGCAACATCACGCAAAACGTTACTTTGGCCCCCGCCGGAATCGCGACCGGCAAAGTGACTGTTCCAGCCGGTGTCGATCCCACGAAGGTCTCTGTCTACTTTTCCAATGCGGCCAAGCCCTCTGATCCAGGGGGATACACCACGGCAAACGCCAATGGTGACTTCAGCATTGGAGGGCTGACCCCGGCCACCTACCGAGTTTCCTTTGGCTGGAGCGGCTCCGACTCCCCCGTGCTTTCCGCGTACTACGGGCCTTCGGGAGCAACGCAAGACAATGCCACTTTGGTAACCCTGCAACCAGCCCAAACCGTTACAGGAATCAACCAAACACTGATAGCTGCCGCGAAAATAAAGGGCAAAGTGACGGTCCCGGCAGGATTCTCGGCTTCTGGCATCATGGTAACGGCTAAAGCCACAACCGACCTTGCCTGGGTGAGCAGTGCCCAAACCGATTCGACGGGTGCGTTCAGCATTGGCGGCCTCCCGGCAGGATCATACAAATTGCAGTACTCGCCCTTCAACCAAAACCTTCTGGACCAGTGGCAGGGCCAGAAGCAGGACGCGTCAGCATCAGTCGCCGTTGCTGTGACTACCGGTCAGACAATCTCGGTGGCCAATGAGGCCTTGGTGCCTGGGGCCGCCGTATCGGGCACGCTCAGCGTTCCTGCAGGTTCCTTCAGCCAAGCCAACTACGCTGCCTTGGTAGGCCCCGGCGGAGTGGTCAGCCAGGCCTCTGTCGATAACACTGGAAGCTTCTCTTTCAGCCGGCTTCCGGCAGGGACCTATGCCATTGAATTCAACCGATCCAGCGGCTTGACCACTGACGTTGAAGCCTCCTTCTTCAAAGACAAGTCCGAATCCGCAGGCGCTTCATCAGCCACCACGGTCACTGTGGCTACAGGTGAAGCGAAGACCGGGCTGACAAGCACAGCGAAGACGGGTGGCACGCTCACGGGAAAGATTGTGGGCACAGACGGGCAGCCACTGAATAATGTTCCTGTCCGCGTTTACACCAAGGACGGCTCGCTGGTCACCCGCGGCGCGAACACCATCGCCGATGGCACGTTCAAGGTGACAGGACTTACCACGGGAAGCTACTTGGTCTCGGCCAACATGATCCCAACCCGGCCTTCGGGCTCCCTCGGAACTATCTTCTCCGGCAACGTCAAGACCGAAGGGGCTGCCTCGAACGTAGGAACCACAGTGGGTACAAACACTGACATCGGTACCCTCAGCTTCGCCACAGCAGGCAACGCCGGCACCGGATTCTCCGACGTACCTGCGGGCGGGCAGTTCAGCACAGAGATTAGCTGGATGGCCACTGCCGGTATCAGCACCGGCTGGACGGAGGCGGATGGCTCCAAAACGTTCCGGCCGCTCTCCCCCGTCAACCGTGATGCGATGGCAGCCTTCATGTACCGGCTGGCAGGAAAGCCAGCCTTCACTCCCCCGGCCACGTCACCGTTCACGGATGTGCCCACCAGCAGCCAGTTCTACAAGGAAATTACGTGGCTCGCTGACAAGGGTGTCTCCACCGGTTGGACAGAGTCGGACGGCAGCAAAACCTACCGTCCCCTTCAGGCGGTCAACCGGGATGCGATGGCAGCCTTCATGTACCGGCTGGCAGGGAAACCCGCCTTCGATCCCCCGAGTTCGTCACCGTTCACCGATGTGCCCACCAGCAGCCAGTTCTACAAGGAGATCACTTGGCTGGCAGCTCAAGGCATCAGCACTGGCTGGACAGAAGCGGATAACAGCAAGACGTTCCGCCCGCTGAATGCCGTCAACCGCGACGCGATGGCTGCCTTCATGTACCGCTATAACGGGAAGTTCAACCCGAGCTAGTCCTCAGCAAGCGAGCGGGCCGGCACCACAAGAGGTGGTGCCGGCCTTCTCGTACCTTCGGGTGCCGCCGTCAATGGCAGCCCCTTCTTTCGTCCTGATTATTTTCCCAAGGTGTGGGGGTTGCGGTGTTTCGTCGTGGTGTGGCGTGGTTGGTTGCTGTTGTTGTGGTGGTGGTGCCGGGGTTGTTGGTGGTGCCGTCGGCGGTGGCTGCGGATCCGGTGGTGGAGAACGTGGTGTCGTTCTCGGATGTGCCGGCGGAGTCGCAGTTCGCTACGGAGATTTCGTGGTTGGCCGCGTCGGGTATTTCCACGGGCTGGGATGTTGGTGGCGGGGTGCGGCAGTATCGTCCGTTGGAGTCCATTGCCCGGAACGCGATGGCCGCGTTCTTGTACCGTCATGCCGGGTCTCCGGCGTTCACACCGCCCACGGTGTCGCCGTTCACGGATGTCCCGGTAGAGGCAGCGTTTTATAAGGAAATCACCTGGCTTGCCTCGGAGGGTATTTCCACCGGCTGGGCTCTCGATGGCGGGGTGCGTGAGTATCGTCCGTTGTCTCCGATCGCCCGTGATGCGATGGCCGCGTTCTTGTACCGGTACGCGGACAAGCCGGCGTTCACGGCCCCACCGGT
>NZ_SDXQ01000026.1:0-6727 GCF_006964045.1 Arthrobacter sp. TS-15
TGGAAAGCCACCGCAACCAAGACCTGGCCCCTCTTCACCGCAAACCCCTGCCAAAACACCCCCGTCATCAAACCCCAACCAACAAACCCCAACCCAACACCAACACCAACACCCACACCCACGCCGACTGTGCCGACTCAGGGAACGGTCGATCTGGTGAATCTGACTCCAGGGGGCACGGTTGGCATAGATATGCCGGCGGCACCTGTTGCCTCAGCCGATGGCCGATTCGTCGCCTTCATATCTGCTTCTCCGGACCTTGCACCAAACGGGGACAACAATGAATCGGAGGATGTCTTTGTGCGGGACATGCAGACGGGTGTCACCCGTCTGGTCTCCGGCACTCCTTCTGGAGCAACCGGAAACGCAAAGTCACATGAACCGTCTATCTCAGCGGACGGCCGCTACATCGCTTTTACCTCCGGAGCATCAGACCTCGTTCCTTCGGACGCCAGTAAGTTGAGCGACGTATTTGTTCGCGACATGGTTGCAGGCAGCACTGTGTTGGTCTCAGCTACTCCTGCGGGCTCTGCAGGTAACGGTCAGTCAATCGGCCCCTCGATTTCAGCTGATGGCGGCCTGGTGGCATTTACTTCAACTGCGCAGAACTTAGTGGCCGGGGATACCAATGCCGCAAGCGATGTTTTTGTTAGGGACATGGTCACGCAGACCTCACGTCTTGTCTCAGCCACACCGCTCGGCGTACCAAGTAACGGTTGGTCGAGTTCTGCATCCCTATCCGCAAATGGGCAATTTTTGGCATTCTCGTCTTCGGGCGATGATCTGCTGGAGGGTGATTCCCCTGTTAGCTACGGCGATGTATTTATCCGAGACTTGGCGCAAGGGGTTACCCGCCTCGTCTCCGCAACCCCCGGCGGCGGGTTTGCAGATGACACATCCCACAGTCCGTCGATTTCCGCAGATGGCCGTTACGTGGCATTTGGCTCCTATGCTTCTAATCTCGACGCTACCGAACCGGCCGAAACACGAGGCACCAATGATGTGTTTGTGAGGGACATGGTGTCGAATGTGACCAGGACCGTTTCGGTGCCTCCGCCAGGTAAACCCGCCAACGATTGGTCGTTCAGCCCTTCCATTTCCGACGATGGTCACTTGGTGAGCTTCATTGCCAGTGGTTATGACATGATCAGCGGCGAGAGCAAAGAAGCTGAAGACGTGTACGTTCGCGATATGACAAGCGGTAGCGTGCGGTTGGTCAGCGCCGCACCGTCTGGTGACGCTGTCAATGAATGGCACCTTCAACAGTCGATGTCTGGAGACGGACTGCACGTAGTCTTTTCGACGTTTGGAAATGATTTGCTTCCTAACGGAACTCCCGCCGGCCTCGGGATTTTTCGAGCTCGGATCGGATCCTGATTCGTCGTGTGCCCCTGATAACCCGGTACGCTGGAAGCTGTTTTTTGCGTCCAACCACCGGAGTGTCGTGCGAGTTGTAGTTCTTGGGGATATTGGTCAGCCCGTTTATCACGTGGGTGACGAAGCCATGACCCATGCCGTGGTGGACGAACTGCGCGCCAGGGGAGTGACGGACATTGTGCTGTTGTCGCGGGACCCGGAGCAGAGCACCAGGATTTTTGGCACCGAGTCAGTGAAGACCTTGGAGTTCCCGTGGCCTCCTCACCGGCGTGAGAGGTACCTGCGCGAGATCAAGGCCATCCTGGCAGGGGACATGTCTGCCCTTCCCGCTGAAGACCAGGTTCATGCACTCATTGAGACCATGAAGGGTTGCGACGGCGTAGTAATCGCCGGTGGCGGGAACATGACTTCCCCCTACGGCTGGCTGCTCTACGAAAGGGCAGCGGTGGGCGCCATCGCCAACGCCTTGGGCAAGCCGCTGGTCATTTCCGGGCAAACTCTTGGGCCTGTTCTGACGGGCCCTGACTATGACACGGTTGTGGAACTCTTCCGCTCAGCAACGCTCACCAGTGTCCGCGAACAAACCTCGTGGGAACTGATGCGGAACGCCGACGTGCCGGCTGGGTTGACGCTCGACGACGCGAGCTTCTTTGAGGTGGACCACGCCCTTCCGGCTGCCCTCGAACTGGATCAGGTGACGTACAAGCCCCAACCGGGCCGTCCCTTCCTGGTAGCCACTTTTGCGCCCGGCACCGGCGCCATGGACAGGGACGCCTTCAACCAGCGGATCGCTGAGGTGCTGGACAGAATCGCCGACGCCGGCAAGCTGGATGTTGTGATGATCGCCCACATGTCGCACCCGGGCCAAGCTGACATCGACATTGAAACCCACCAGGACATCCGGCGCAGGATGAACACGGAGAACGTGATGGTCTGCGGTCAGCTGTCAGCGGAGGAGTCTGCGTCGTTGACGATGCAGGCCGAGATAGTGGTGGCGAGCCGGTACCACCCGATCGTCTTCGCACTGTCCGCAGGCGTTCCCTGCTTGGGTATCGCCGTGGACTACTACGGAGAGGTGCGGATCGGCGGGGCACTTGCAAACTGGGGTCTCGGCCACACCATGCGTTCCCTCCGCCACTTGGCCACTCCGGAATTCGATGCTTTCGTAGACCAGTTCCTGGCCAGCAACAATGACATCCGTTCATATCTGAAGCAACTGAGCCCCGCCCAAGGCGAGTTCCAACGCGAGTGGTGGGACGCCGTCGTCGAGACCCTGCAGGGGGCCCGACCAGAGGCGCCGGTTCTTGTGAGCCCGGAACCGGCCCTTCCGGAACTCGCCTCCGGGGAGCACCCGTCCGTGGCCCAACTGACGGCCAACAACGAGCTGCACATCGGCCACCAGTCGGTGGAGCTCTATGGCCTGACCCACGTTCTGGAAGACACCCGTGGAAGCCTCGGCGCAGTGGAAGCGGACCGGGACCGGCTGCGGGACGAACTGAATCACCTCACCGGAACGCTTGCCGCCAGGGAGTCTGAACGCGACCATCTTCAGACTGAACGCGACCAGCTCCAGGATGAGCTTCAGGTGCTGAAGTCCTCCCTGCTGGTGCGGGCCGGCCGAAAGCTCAGGCTGCTCCGACGCTGAGGAACGTCCGCCAGCCTTCCAGCATCCGCTCGGGTTCCGTGGGTAGAGTAGAGGCCTGAACATCGCCGGATTGCAGTGGATACGGAGCACGAATTGTCAGCTTGGCTAGAACTTGGACCGGACAACTACGTCTTGGAAACCGAGGGATCGTTACTCAACACCGGGCTCGTGGTGGGCTCTGAACTCGCCATGGTCATCGACACCGGCTGCGGCCCGCGCCAAGGCCGGGAAATCCTCGCTGCAGTTCGCGAAAAGACCCAGCTTCCGCTGGTTGTGGTGAACACCCACGCGCACTACGACCACTTCTTCGGTAATGCAGTATTTGCCGACGACGGCGTCACGGAGTTTTGGGCGCACGCCAACTGTGCGGCCGCTATAGAACGCGACGCCGACAACCAGCGACGCTTCGTGGCCACCAACGAGCCCGAGATGGCTGCGGGGGAGGGCGACGCCGTCGACATCGTGGTCCCCAACGCCCTGGTCCACGACCAGCCTGTCCTCGTTGACCTTGGCGGTATCACCGCCACGCTGTTCTACCTGGGCCGGGCACACACTGACGGTGACCTCCTTGTTGGCACCAACTCCACCCTGTACGTAGGTGACCTGGTGGAACAGGGCGCGCATCCCTCGTTTGAGGACTCGTACCCGGAGGAATGGGCGGATGCCCTGCGGCACATCTCTGCCCTGCGCCACCGCTACGAGTTCCTTGTCCCGGGCCACGGCAAACCCGCCAGCGATGAGTTCGTGAAAACCATGGCTGACACCATGGGAACTGCAGTCCGGCAAGCAACCCAGTCCATTCGCGATATGCCCTCCGATGCCACCAAGGCCATTCCTGTGCTGCCGTACGGCCCGGAGCAATCACGCTGGTTCATTAAGAGGCTTCAGGAAACCAACGCCCACGGACGTTCTTCAGTGGGCACTCCGGACTTCGGGCCGGAAAAGACGGGTTTTTATCCTTCGTAAAACAAGCTTCCTTACAAATTTGTCATTTTCTTTACTCCCAACCATGGACTAACCGCTTAATGCCGTCCTAGGATGAAGGCGACCATTGGTTCGCGACTACCTGGGGGTGTCGAGATGACGGGTTCACGCGTGTTTCCGCGTGCTACCAGCATTCTCCGCTCCGTCATGGTCGCTGGCGCTGGCACCGCAATCTGGATGGCACTTTCCGCTTCGGCCGCAAGTGCAGATACGGGAACCTCTGACAAAACCCTTCTTGGATCTGTCACGTCCTCAACATCGGTGAGCATCCCGGTGCCGAACGTACCTCTACCGAACGTGGTCAAGGGACTGGTACCCACCAACCAGATCAACGTCCACGTGCCTGCCGTGACGCCCCTCGTGGAACACGTCGGCGGCACGGTTGATCATGTGGTTTCAGCCGTCCCGGTGGTCAATAACGTGGTCCCGTCAGACACTGCAGGAACTGTGGTGAACACGGTGGTGGCTCCTTTCACTAACACCGTAGACCACACCGTGAACGTAGTTGTTCCGCCGGTGAACCAGGTTTTGGAACCTGCCCGGCTGGAACCTGTCACTGACGTAGTGTCCCCGATTGTGGACCCGATTGTCGGCGTTGTGGACGGCGTTGTAGGCACCGTGCTGCCGCCCGTCGAAGCCGTAGTTCCGCCGGTAGTCGCTCCGCCTGTTCCGCCTGTGGCAGTTCCGCCGGTGGTGGCGCCTCCCGCCACGGCACCCGAGACTCCCGCTGTGCCGGGAACCGACGCTCCTGTTGCCCCCGCTGCGGCGGAAGCCGGCACTTTGGCGACTACCGGCGTCGTACATTCCACAGGCACAACTCTTCTTGAGACCGGCAAACTGGACCCGCGCGTCACTCGACCAGGAGTGAACGCCAGCGCTTCAGGGCTGCTGAATCCCGCACGAAACTTCGGTCCCACCGGGATCACAGCGGTGCTCGGCGGCGCCTCCTCAGCCGACGATCCCGCCGCGCCTGCGGACCTGACTCCCGACCCCGCAGCGGTCCCCGGCAGCCTCACGGGAGCCGGCTCCGGGAACTCCCAAAACGGTCCACCCAGCCCCGCAGCAGCATTCCTGCAGGGCGCCCTGATCATCCCCGTCGACGCTCTTCCCGGCCTGGCAACGGCCGGCACCGAACAACATCCAACGCCGGTGTGCTTCGACCCCGGCTCCTCTCCTGACTAGTTCCTCCACCAGCCGCACAGCTCTTCGCGGCAGACGGTCATTCAGGCGATCCGTCACTCGGACGCCCTTGGGAACAACGTCTTCAGGAGAGAACCACAATGAACACGACCATACGCAAGTGCCTCATCGGCACATGCTTTGCAGGGGGCATGATCGTCCTCAGCGCCACAGCGGCAAACGCCGCTGACACCACCAGCGGCAAAGACGGAATCCTTTCCGGCACGCAAGTGGTGGCACCCGTAACAGCGCCGATAAGCCTCGGCGGAACATCACTTGGACTATTGGGGGATTCAGCAGCTACCGTCTCGGCACCTGCTGCAGGTTCGAGTGCCGCCGGCGCGGGCCCGGCGCCGACGGCCACCACCAACGGTTCCAACAGCATCGGCTCCGGAACGCAGATAGTTGCTCCGGTAACGGTGCCCATAAACCTGGGCTCGTCATCAGTGGGTCTGCTGGGGGGCTCCACTGCGACGAGCTCAGCCACACCTGCCGCTCCAGCCGCACCTGCGGCTCCCGCGGCTGCAACAAGCCCGACGCCGGCAGCCAGCACCAGCGGTTCGGACGGTATCGCCTCGGGAACCCAAGTAGTGGCTCCGGTGACTGTGCCGATCAGCTTGGGCTCGACCTCAGCTGGTGTCCTTGGCGACTCCGTTGCTACAACTTCAGCTCCTGCGCCGGCCCCTGCTGTGGCTCCGGCCCCAGCTTCGGCTCCGGCGCAGGCAACCACGTCGGGGGGAGAGAGTATCGCATCCGGCGCTCAGGTAGTGGCTCCGATTTCGGTCCCTGTTAACATCGGAGCCACTGCCGTGGGTGTTGGCGGAGACTCCTCTGCTACCTCCGGCTCAGCTGCTTCTTCTGGTTCGTCGGCTCCTTCGGGTGCTTCGACCTCGGGCGCAGATGGCATTGGTTCGGGTACGCAGGTTGTTGCTCCTGTGACGGTGCCGATCAACGTGGGTTTCACCTCGGCTGGTTTGCTGGGTGATTCCTCCGCTACGAACACGGGTACCACTGGTGGAACTGCTCCGTCGGGCACCACGTCCGGCAGCACCACGTCCGGCAGCGATGGAGTTCTTTCCGGCACCCAGCTGATCATCCCGATCACGGCTCCCGTAACCCTCGGTTCCACCTCGGCTGGTTTGCTGGGTGATTCCTCCGCTACGAACACGGGTACCACTGGTGGAACTGCTCCGTCGGGCACCACGTCCGGCAGCACCACGTCCGGCAGCGATGGAGTTCTTTCCGGCACCCAGGTTGTTGCTCCTGTATCTGTGCCGGTCAATTTGGGTGCGAGCTCAGCTGGTTTGCTGGGTGACTCTTCCGCCACGAACACGGGTACCACCGGCGGAACTGCTCCGTCGGGCACCACGTCCGGCAGCACCACGTCCGGCAGCGATGGAGTTCTTTCCGGCACCCAGCTGATCATCCCGATCACGGCTCCCGTAACCCTCGGTTCCACCTCGGTGGGAATTGGTGGGGGATCGACGGCCACTGTGAATCCTCCTGTTGTGAACCCTCCCGTTGTGAATCCTCCTGTTGTGA
>NZ_SDXQ01000027.1:0-18859 GCF_006964045.1 Arthrobacter sp. TS-15
TCGTAGTCAGGGCCGCACCCCCACGCTGCGTCGCTGCCCTTAGCGCCGACCGCCCCGGTAACCTCTGGTGCGATTGGCGCGAAAGGGTGCGGCCCTGACTACGAAGGGGAGCGCCCGGCGGCAAAGGGTGCGCAGCGAGGAAAACGGTGCGAGTCACGAAGGGGAGCGCCGGGCGGCAAGGGGTGCGCAGCGCGGAAAACGGTGCGAGTCACGAGGTGGAGAGCCCGGCGGCAAAGGATGCGCAGCGCGGTAACAGTGTGAGCCAGCCAGCCCCTCCAAGCAACCACGGTGAGGGCGGTCATAGGATGAAAGGGATGACCACCACCCAAGCAGACAAAAACTTCAGCCTCCGCAGTGTAGCGCTCCCGGCATTCGGGCCAGCTGTGCTCTTCTGTCTCGGCGAGGGGGCTGTCCTGCCGGTCATTGCCCTCTCCGCCCGGGACCTGGGCGCTTCGGTGGCTGTATCGGCGTTGATCGTGACGCTGATAGGCCTGGGATCGTGGCTGTTCAACATTCCGGCGTCGATCATCACCGAGAAATTCGGTGAACGGTGGTCAATCGTCGGAGCGGGAACTGTGGGTGCGATTGCCCTCGGCGCGGCGGCGTTCGCCCCGCAGATGGAACATGGGCTCTGGCTGTTGGCCGCCTCCATGACCCTGGTTGGCATGTCGGCCAGTGTCTTCAACCTCGCACGGCAAAAGTTCCTCACTGAGGCAGTCCCCGTCATGTTTCGGGCGCGTGCACTCTCAACCTTGGGCGGTGTCACCAGGATCGGCCTCTTCATCGGGCCATTCGTGGGCGCCGGCGTCATGCAGTTCGCCGGGATCAGCGGCGCCTATTGGGTGGGCTTTGGTGGCATGCTTGCCGCGGCTGTTTTGTCTCCCACCATTCCGGATCTGGTAGCCCCCGGAACGTCCGACGGCGGTCCCCGGCCCCCGGCGTCGACGTTGCGGAGCGTCGCATTTTCCCATGCCGGGGTGTTCCTGACGGTTGGCTTCGGCATCCTCCTGCTGAGCGCATTGCGCGCATCGCGGCAGGTGGTCATCCCGCTGTGGGCGGATCATTTGGGACTCGACGCCACCCATGCGTCGTTGATCTTCGGCTTGTCCGGAGCGATCGACATGTTGGTTTTCTACCCCGCGGGGAAACTCATGGACAGGAAGGGACGTCAGTGGGTGGCCATCCCGTCAACGCTGATCATGGGAACCGCTCTGATTCTGATTCCCTTCACGGCCGGATTCGTCCCGCTCCTCTTGGTTGCTTTGCTCATCGGGTTCGGCAACGGCATCAGTTCGGGGCTCATTATGACGCTCGGCGCCGACTTCTCGCCGGACAACGGGCGGAGCCACTTCCTGGGCATCTGGCGATTCATGGCTGACTCGGGTGGTACCGGAGGACCTGTGCTGCTGTCCGGGTTAACGGCCGCGTTCTCGTTGTCGGCGGGCGTCTGGGCCACAGGCGTACTGGGGTTCGCAGCGGCAGTGGTTTTCGCCGTCGCAATTCCAAGGCTGAAGCACCGGCGTAACTATTAGCTTTTAGCCAGCGCGTTGACTCAGGCGGTGGGATAGATTCACAGGAAATTCGCAGGAAAGTCCATACTTTGGCTAAACTCATCCTGGCCGCAGTCTCGCGGCCATTTTTCCGCGCTCTTGGGGGCGTCTGAGCAGAGGGCGCTGTTTTATGCAGATCCGACGGAGAGCCAGTGTGCGCTCTCAAGTATTTCTTGCGGGCGTAATCGCCCTGGTTGGAGCAGGCCTCCCGGCCCTCCCGGCCGTAGCCGATGAAACGCCGATGCCTGCGCCGAGCGCAGCGCCGCGGACCATGTCCACCGATTCCACGGTCCTGCCGACGGACCAATTCATTGTGAAGTTCAAGGAACGTGCAAGCATCCAATCACTGGATCGAAAGTCGTCCCTGAATCGCGCCGCTGGAACAATTGGTGTCCCTGTCCAAGCCGTGCGCACCCTTGCAACGGGTGAAGAAGTAGTGAAAACGGACCAGAAACTCGGCGCTGAAGAAGCCAATGACCTGGTGTCCGCCCTCGTCGCTGACCCCAACGTCGAGTACGCCGAACCCGACGTCATCATGCGACCTTTCGCTTCCAAGCCCAACGACCCGTTGTACTCAGACCAGTGGGCGCACAGTAGCGTCGACAGCGGCGGGATGCGTGTCCTGGGGGCATGGGACGTAAGCCAGGGTGCTGGGAGCGTAGTATCGGTCATCGATACCGGCATTACGAACCACTCGGATCTGAACGCCAATATTTTGCCTGGCTTTGACATGATTCACGATCCCCTCGTTGCAGGTGACTCGAACGGACGCGATTCGAATCCGGCAGATGAGGGCGACGCCACCTACTACGGGGAGTGCGAGCCCGGATGGCCCGGGTATTCATCTTCGTGGCACGGGACCCATGTGGCCGGCCTCGTGGCCGCTGTAGCAGGGAACAGCAGAGGCGTGGCAGGCGTGGCTCCCAAAGCAAAGGTCGTTCCGGTGCGTGCGCTGGGCATCTGCGGCGGATACGCTTCCGACATCGTAGACTCGATCGTTTGGGCGGCAGGCGGAACAGTTCCGGGAGCCCCAGCGAACGCGAATCCAGCGAACGTCATCAACCTGAGCCTCGGAGGCCTTGCGCCTTGCTCCACGATCTACCAAAACGCTGCAGATTTTGCGCGAAGCAAAGGCGCCTCCTTGGTGGTGGCCGCAGGTAACGAAGGCATCGACGCATCCAAGGTCAGCCCTGCCAACTGTAAGAACGTGCTGGTGGTTGGTGCGAGCACACGCAATGGACTTAAAGCGTCGTACTCCAACTTCGGCATCAACGTCGACGTCGCAGCTCCTGGCGGAGACATGGCTAGCGTCTTTTCCGACGGAATTTTGTCCACGCTCAATGACGGTCTGACTACTCCTAATTCCGAAGGCTACTTCTACATGGAGGGCAGTTCCATGGCCGCTCCTCAGGTATCGGCTGTAGCAGCCATGATGTATTCAAAACTGCCTGCTTTGACCCCCGCGGATGTTGAGCAGAGGCTAAAGGCCTCAGCTCGGCCGATCAACGGCTGTGGCTGCGGTGCCGGTTTGGTTGACGCCAACGCCACTCTCACCAAGGTGGCAGCCGAGGCTGCGCCAATCACGGCGGGCACTCCCACAATTTCCGGTGAGGCTGCTGTTGGCAAGTTATTGCTTGCTGAACCTGGCAACTGGGGAAACACCTATGAAGCCACCTGGAATTATCAGTGGAATCGGTGGGGAACACCCATCCCCGGAGCAACCGGCAACGGTTACTGGGTGACTGAGGAAGATCACCAAGCCACCATCACGGTCACTGTTACTGCCACCAAGAAGTTCGCACCGGCCGTCTCCGCAACCTCGGAGCCCACAGCTCAAGTGGCTCCCGGAACCTTGTTTGGTAGCGTGCCCACTATCACGGGCTCGGCCTACGTGGGAAGCACCCTAACGGCCAACCCGGGTACGTGGGGCCCGGCCCCTGTGGACTTGACCTATCGCTGGACCCGCAACAAGGCCGGTACCACTGGAGAGCACGTATCCAGTGCGCCGAGTTACACCCTGACGAGTGAAGACCTCGGCAGCACACTCTCCGTGCACGTCATGGGATCCAAAACCCCCTACTCTCTGTTGGAGATGGGCAGCCAGCCGACAGCTGTTGTAGTTGCCGCTGACAAGGCTGTTACGCCTGAAGCCATAGTGTTCACCGAAGCCCCGTACATGGGCAACGATCGCTACACTATTCCGGAGTCAGAGACCATGGACTACCAAGTGGATGGCAAAACGCTCCCAGCCGGAACTCACCCCGCCCGAGGACAGGCCAAAATCACAGCCGTTCCGAAGAGCGGTTATGCAGTGCTCAACGGGGCGACTTCCGAGTGGAAAGCCTACTTCAGCGCAAAGGGGCCGGAATTTATGGCGCCTGCTGTTTCACCGTTCCGGGATGTGGCGACCACCCAGCAGTTCTATAAGGAAATGTCCTGGCTTGCAGACCGCAAGATCTCTACCGGTTGGGTGGAGGCGGACAAATCCGTCTCGTACCGGCCCGTGACACCCATCAACCGTGATGCAATGGCAGCATTCCTCTACCGTGCGGCCGGCTCACCGGACTACACACCTCCCGCGAAATCTCCCTTCATGGACGTTGCAACCACGCAGCAGTTCTACAAGGAGATGGCATGGTTGGCAGAAACCGGCATTTCGTCCGGATGGACTGAGAACGGGGCGCGTTACTACAAGCCGCTGACCCCGATTAAACGCGATGCGATGGCTGCCTTCCTGTACCGGTTGGTCAACAAGCCCGACTATGAAGCACCCATGAATCCACCTTTCAGGGACCTCGATTCAGGCCAGCTGTTCTACAAGGAAATGGTCTGGATGAGCGTTGCCGGGATCTCCTCCGGCTGGCAACTGGGGGAGAACAACTACTGGTACCAGCCGATGGAACCCATTAACCGCGACGCCATGGCGGCATTCCTTTACCGCATGCCATAGCTGTTCGCAGGGGGGCGCGACTTACCGACCTCTTTTGAACAAAGAACGGCCGCAGAACAACCCCATTCGGTTGTTGTGCGGCCGTTCAGCTTTCAAAGAAGGTCAGGAAGCTATGGCCCCGGACGAAACACTTCGCGGGGTCTTCCATGCCCGGT
This sequence comes from Arthrobacter sp. TS-15, assembly GCF_006964045.1. Taxonomy (NCBI): domain Bacteria; kingdom Bacillati; phylum Actinomycetota; class Actinomycetes; order Micrococcales; family Micrococcaceae; genus Arthrobacter; species Arthrobacter sp. TS-15. The sequence goes on from NZ_SDXQ01000027.1 coordinate 4,656, forward strand.
CCGGCAGCTTCCCGGACACCAGAGCTACGGCGAGCACCAGCAGCACCAGCCCCCAGCTCGCATTCGAAACGTCCAGCGCAGACCTCATCACCACGAACGGCGGGATGATCGCCAGCACGGTTCCGAGGGCGATGCGCCACATCGCCGGCCGCGATGCACCTGGTGCCAGCGCAGTGCTGGCAAGTTCCAGCCGGACCAGTGGGGTGGAGACGAGCAACACCAGCGCCCAAGCAGCGATATAAAACAGCGGACGAGTCAGCCACCACTCGGTGCTGGCGGGTTCGGGGAACGGCAACCGAAGGACCAGCGCAATGCCAAACATGGCGATGATCAACGGCAGGTGCCACAAGTAGATGGTCATGGCCCGACTACCCACCACGAACATCACCTTCTGCACCCAACCGATGTGGACGCATCGCTGCAGCGCCGGGTAGACGGCCTTCACCAACAGAATGTGTGCCAGCCCTACCAGGATCAGGGGAAACATGGGCGGGTTCTGGCTGGTCAGCATGTCCACCGGATACGGCCCGGCATGCGTGAGTGGAACCATCACGGCGTAGCAGCCGGCAGCAGCAAGCACGAGCTTCCACTTGGCGAAACGGTCAAAGAAGCCGTCGGCGTAGAAGAACCCAAGCTGTTGAAGGAGGCCCCACACGAACACCATGTTCAGCAGGCCGATCGGGTTCGAGTCGAAGCCCCACGGGTTGCGTTCCAGGCCAAGACGAAAGACATCGACGACGACGGCGCCCGCGGCCAGCGCTGCGATGGTCCGGTAAGGCGCTGCCTCGTGGAATTTTGCCATGGTGGGGACCATGGCTTGGCAGATAAGATACGCGGCCAGGAACCACAACTGCACTCCGGCGCCCGCAGCGATAACGGTGAGCAAATCGACGGGGACACCAGCCGCCGTCGCACTCCACAAAGCAATGGCGAGGAAGGTGTACAAGGCGACCGTAGGCCGAACCAACCGCAGCACCCGGTTCCTGAGGTAGTCGCCGCCATCGCCGCCCTTGCGTTGCAGGCTGCGCCACGACGTGAGCGAGGCGAAACCGCCCACGATAAAGAACAGGGGCATGACCTGGCCGAACCACGTACCTTGCGCAAACCAGCTCAACGACGTCAGGGGATTGCCCACGCCGATGCCGGACTCGTCCACGCTGATCCCCATCATGAGCAAATGAACCGCAACAACAGCAAACATGCAGGCAACGCGGATGAAGTCCACCACCAAATCGCGGGATGCGGGAACGGTGCCAGCCGGGGTGCTCCGGCGCGGGGCGGATTTGCGGGAGTCGGGCCTGAGGGTGGATGACATGCGAGCTCCTGTGATTAGCAGTTGTTTGTCCATCGATTGGACTAACTGTAACTCATGAGGAATAAGTAGTCGACGTCATCCCCGAGAATGTTGGTGATTGCAGGGTGGAATCGGCGCGGGTCGGCGTAGCCTAGAAGAGCACCTCCGTCCCTGATCAACCGAGTGTTCCACCGCCGCGCATGGCGCAGTTTGCGAATCTACCCCCACCAATGAAGGGCAGTGCTGATCGTTGTGCACATCAAAGAATTTTGGGACCAGCTTTCTCCCGAAACACAGCAATGGCTCGTCGACAATCCGGGAACCATGATTGTGCCGAGGACTGTCACCGCGATCATCAATGCGGAAACGGGGGAGGGGGACACTATGGATGCCCATGGTGGCACGGTGCTCACCGATGAGGATCGGCACTTCATCCAGGAGCAGGCCCGGAACCGCGTTTCGCCTTCCCCGGAGCCCAAATTCTTCGACTCGGTCCGTCCAGAGGACTAAGCGCCGGGTGCGGCGCACCCCTTAGCGCCGATCGCCCCTCAAAGAGCGTCAGCCCTTGCGCGCCGCCATGCCAAATAGCCACGTGCCACCAAGGGCGGACAGGTATCCGGCGATCACGATGAAGGCGGTGCCGGCCCAGAAGTAGTCGATGGTGCTGTCTGTGCTGAGGCCGGGCATGACCTGGATCAGCGAGTAGGCGGCAACAAAAGTAGCGATCACCAGGGCCGCAACGGTGAGCCATACCCACAGCCGGGAGGCGGCCCAGTGTTCACCGTAACCCGCCCAGACGTTCCAGCTGTTGCCGGTGCGGAGGATGAGCCATCCTGCCGGGAGCATGACGACGGCCACTACCAGGAATGCGGCCACGACGTCGGCCGGGCGGTGCCACTGGTTGATGAGCGTGGAGACGCCTGTTGCTACAGCGAAGGTGCTGCCGAGGAAGCCTGCCAGGGGGCGCCAGCGGGGCGAGACCATGAGGAACACGGCGGCTGCGGCGGACGCGGCCAGTGTGGTGTGTCCGGAGGGGAGTGAGTTCAGTACGAGTGTTTGTACGCCGCGGTCGGGCCGGTCCGGGATGAGGAGCTTGAGAATTTGTGTGGCTGCGTTGGCGGCGATGCAGGCTGCCACTGCGATTACGGCGGCGGTCCATCGCCTGCGCGCCACGGTCACGAAGAGAACCATGATGGCTGCAATTGCCAGCGAAAGCATGGGGAGCATGTCCAGGAATTCGGTGGAAGCCCTGCCGGCTGTTCCGCCCAGAACGGTAGCTTCAACCAGTGCGGACTCGTCGATGAACTGGCCGGCGGTGGTGCGCACAAAGAAGTAGTACGTCGCGGCCAGGCCAACGGCGCTGGCAATCGTGGCGAGGCAGAAGAGAAATCCTGTGCCCGCGCCGGCGTCGCGTCCTTGAAGCGGCCGTTTGCTCGACCTCCCGCTGGTGCGGAATTGCTGGGAACTCATTCTGACTAGACTGCCACAGTTCTCTGGATAGCTCGTGTGAGTCGCTCCCGAGCGTGGCGGCCGAAGGTGAGGCCTTGGCAACATTCCTGTGACGCTTGACACGTGTTAGGTGACAGGAATAGGCTTCCTAACACGTGTTAGGGAAGGAAATCTACATGTCGGGAACCAATGGGGCTTTGCGTGAATTCACACGTAGGAGTGCCCTCACCGCCCTCGGCGTAGGAATTGTCGGAGTCACCGCGGCGTCGTGGCCGCGCCTGACCGGATCCGATATTCCAGGCCGCGGAGACAACAGCCTCAGCATCGCCATCATGGGTACCGCCGCGGACGCTGCAGCCCGCCAGAAGGTCATCGACGCTTTCGCCAAGGTCCACCCCGAAATCAAGGTCAAGGTCCAGGCAATCCAAGCGGTGGACTGGAAGGACTTCTTCACCAAGATCCTCACCATGGTTGCAGCAGGCACCCCGCCGGACGTCGTATACGTGGCCACGGAAGGCGCCCAACTCTTCGCAGAGAAACTGGCCCACCCGCTGGATGAGTACCTGCGCCGCGACGCCGACCATATGCGCGAATACTTCGAGGATGTCCACCCCAGCCTGGTGGAAGCGTTCATGTACAAGGGCAGCCTGTTCCAGCTCCCCATCGACTGGAACGCCGCCAATATGTACTACAACACCACGGCACTGACCAAAGCAGGCCTGGAACGGCCGTCCGACAACTGGACGCATACGGACTTCCGCAGCACCCTCGCCGCCATGAAGAAGGCCAACCCCAAGGATTTCACCCCGTACTACTGGACCAACCGGCTCTTCGGTGGAGTGGTGCCGTGGCTCTACGCCAATGACACCAGCTTCCTCAAGGAGACCAAGTCCCCGGGTGGTGAATGGCTGTGGGACGGGTTCTATGCCAACGACCCCTCCCGCAACCTCCGCTCCGGCGGCTACCAGTGGCTTGAGCCCAACGCCGATGACCCCAGGGTCTTCGAATCCTTCGATTACCTCCGCGGACTCGTGAAGGACGGATTGGGTGTGCGGCCGGAGGAAGGCGGCGGTAACTCTCTGATCGGCCTCTTCGCCTCCAACAGGATAGGTACGACGCCGGCGGGCGGCTATTGGGTGCAAGGCCTCCACGAGGCGGGGATGACGGAGAACGACTTCGACGTCCAGTTCTTCCCCAAGTGGCGGACCCAGCGGCATCAGTTCGGCACGGCGGGCTACGCGATTATGAAGACCGCCAAGGACAAGGACGCCGCCTGGGAATGGGTGAAATTCAGCTCCAGCCGTGAAGCCATGCAAATCGTGTTCCCCACACCGAACACCACCCCTGCGCGTCGTTCAATGGCCAACCAACAGCTCTACGCAGGAACAGGTCCGCGGAACTGGAAGGTCTTCTACGACACCCTGGACAGGTTCCCCACCACAGGTCCCATTCCAGCGCCACCCCAGCAGGCTTCCGTGGAAACAGCCCTCATGAAAAACGTAAGCCTGGCTGTCAGTGGAGACGAGCGTCAACTCAAGGACGCCCTCAGTTCCATGCAGCGCGATCTTGAACTGGCCCTGAGGAGGCAGCCATGAGCACCGCAACCAGTACGCCAACGGGGACCGGGAGCGAGCCGAGCCGTCGCCAGGCCGCCCACAAGAACGGACAAGTCAGCAAGCGCGGCCGCGTTCAGCAGCGCTGGCTGCCCTGGGCTTTTCTGGCGCCCACCATCGTGGGCATGGGCATCTTCACCTTGCTGCCAATCGTCGCTTCGATCGCGCTCGCGTTCTTCCGCTGGGACATCATCTCGGCACCAACGTTCGTGGGCTTCGACAACTTCGCCGAGGTAGTCCAGGACCCCACGGTCCGTGTGTCATTCCTGAACACCATCGTGTTTGTGATTGTGGCTGTGGCCCTCCAGCTCGGACTGGCACTCGGCCTGGCCATCATGGTGCAGGAGAAGCTCCCGGCCTGGCTCAGGGTGTTCTTCCGCTCCGCTTTCTTCTTCCCGCTGATCCTCTCCGCGGCATCGGTATCGATTTTCATGCGGTACCTCTTCAACGAGCAATTCGGCGTTGTGAACTGGTTGCTGTCCATCGTTGGCATCCCAGCGGTCCCGTGGCTGACAACGCCAACCGGGTCGGCCGCCGTCGTAATTCTTGTCTATGTGTGGCAGAACTTCGGCTTCTCGTTCCTGCTGTTCATTGGCGGGCTGGCCTCCATTCCGGTGGAAACGTACGAGGCCGCATCGATCGATGGCGCCACCGGTTGGCGCAAGCATTGGTTCGTCACCCTGCCCCTGCTGAGCCCCACCACCTTGGTGGCCTCGGTGATGGCGATCATCAACGCGCTGCAAGTGTTCGATCAGCCCTACGTGCTCACCCGCGGCGGACCCGGTGACTCAACACGAACAGCCGTGATGGTGATCTTCGAGTCCGCGTTCCAGCGCCTTGAGTTCGGCCAGGCATCGGCGATCGGCGTGATCCTGACCCTGATCATCATGGCCATCACCGCCGCGCAATTCCGGCTCAGCAAACGATTCGTCTTCTACCAGTAAGGCCCGCCATGACCACCATTCAAGAACGTGTCACCACCACGGCGCCTGTAGTGAAGCGGAAGAAGCGCGACTGGTCCGTAGCCATCCGCGTGGTTGTCTTGCTGATCGCATCCGTCTTTGTCCTGGGCCCGGTGATGTGGACGCTGTCCACTTCGCTGCGACCGCCGTCGGAATCCTTCCAGCTGCCGCCTGCGTTCCTTCCGCTGAACCCGGACCTGACCTCTTATGAGCAAGTGTTCAAGCAGCTCAACATCGTGGCCCTGGTCATTAACAGTGCCCTGGTGACCGGTTTGATCGCGGTGGGGCAGATGATCACCGCAGCGCTGGCAGGCTACGCGTTTGCGCACTTGAAGTTCCGGGGGCGCGGCGCGCTGTTCTCGATCGTGCTGGCCACCATGATGGTGCCTGCGCAGGTCACCATTGTGCCCGTCTTCATGCTGATCCGCGGCGTCGGACTCTCCGACACACTGCTCGCGCTGATCATTCCGGCCATCCCGACGGCGTTCGGCACCTTCCTGATGCGCCAGTACTTCATGGGGTTGCCGGGTGAGCTCGCTGAAGCGGCCGCGATCGACGGTGCCTCGCCGTGGCGGACGTTCCGCTCCGTGTACGCACCGCTGGCCATGCCTGGCCTGGCCATTGTGGGCATCCTGGCGTTCAACTTCCACTGGAACGAGTTCTTCAGGCCACTGATTATGACCATCTCCGAGCAGAACTTCACCCTGCCCCTGGGCTTGGTCTCGCTCCAAGGCAACCTCGGCACCGGAAGCATCTCCGTGGTCCTGGCCGGCGTTGTCCTCTCCATGATTCCCGCGCTGGTGGTGTTCATGTTCGGCCAGCGCGCGCTGCAGGACGGGCTCACCGCAGGCACGGGCAAGTAATTACCGATCTTTTTGAAAGGGGTTTCGTTGACGGACCTTGCACTCTCTTCCTCTCTTTCCATGGCGGCGACGCACCCGGATCCCGCCTTCCCGCGCTTCCACCCGCGGCCTGCGCAGGGATGGATCAACGATCCCAACGGTGTCAGCTACATCAACGGCCGCTACCACGTGTTCTTCCAGTACAACCCCCTGTCCGCGCGGCACTCCCAGATCAACTGGGGGCATGTGAGCTCCACTGATTTAGTGCGCTGGGAAGAGCACCCCGTAGCGCTTTCGCCGCAGGCGGGCGGCCCTGACTCCGCTGGATGCTGGACCGGTGTGGTGACCGACGACGACGGCGTGCCAACCGCTTGTTATTCCGGTATCAAGGACCACGGGGGTCATTCCCAGGTGGTCATTGCCCGCGGATCAGCCGACCTTGTTTCCTGGGAACAGGACGGGCACGTTGCGGCGTCAATGCCCTCGGATCCGCTGGTCACCGCAGTGCGGGACCCTTTTATTTTTTGGTTTGGCGGTGCGCGTTACGCCATGCAAGGGGCAGGTCTATCCGACGGCCGCGCCGCTTTGCTTTTGTACACGGTGTCTGACATGGACGCGTGGGAGTACCAGGGCATCTGGCTCACCAGCGACCACCCCGTGGCCGCTGCCCATACGCCCGCCGAGATCTGGGAATGCCCGCAGCTGGTGGAAGTGCCTTCTTCTTCCGGTGGGTCCAGCTGGGTCATGATGTTCTCCCTGTGGCTCTCCGGCGACGACCACGAGCACGCCAACGGGGTAGGGCACCTGATCGGGTCCCTGTCCTTGGACCCCCAGACCGGGCTGCCGGTGTTTGCGCCTTCCTCCGGGGGGAAGTCCGATTTCGGCCGCGACTTCTACGCCCCTCAGATTGTGCAGCTCGCCCATGGGTCCTCACCCGCGGCACTGCTGTGGGGGTGGGCCAACGAGGGGCCAGGACGTGATGGTCGCCGGGGCCGCATGCAAGAAGAAGTCGACGACGCCGGGTGGTCGGGTGTGTTGACGCACCCCCGGGTTTTGTCCGTAGTTGGCGGGGCGCTCGCTGTTTCTCCTGCGCCCGAGGTTGAGGCGTATCGGGGTACTGCTGTGGTTACAGGTGCTGCCGGTGCCGTTGCGGTTCCCGAATTCGCCGAAGTGCTGGTGCGCGGTGCTGCAGGTGCCGGTTCCGTGGAACTGGTGCTTGGGTCCGGGGCCGCCGCTCAAGTGGTTTACTCAGGCTCCCTGACTCTGGACGAGGAGTTGCGCATCTTTATCGATGCGTCCCTCGTGGAGGTTTACCGCACAGGTTCCGTGGCCACCACCGTCCGGGCTTACCCGGCTCCGGGGGAGGAATGGCAGCTCACCTTGCCCGATGGCGCGACTGCCGACGTCTGGGAGTTGACGCTGCCCGAGTAGGCGGCAGGCCGCCGTCGTACGTCCGTTGTGAGGCCTGCTTTGCAGGCTATGGGTGAGTCGAAGGGTGTAGAGCGGGCCTCGCAACGAGGGGGCTGCGTGTTGTGAGGCCTGCTTTGCAGGCTTTGGGTGTGTCGAGGGGTGCAGAGCGGGCCTCGCAACGGGCGGTGTTAGCGGGTGGGGGCGGGGCCTGTGGACTCGCGCACCACTAAGCGGCAGGGAACCATCGTTTCGACCGTGGTTCCCTTTCCTGCTGTGGGGGTGCCCGCGCCTACGCCCGCGCTTTCGCCCGTGCCCTCGATCGCGTCCAGCAGCGTGGTCATGGCGGCACGGCCGATCTCCCGCAGGGGCAACGCCATGGTGGTGAGTGAAGGCACCATGGTGTCGGCGATCCGGGTTTCGTCGTCGTAGCCCATGATGGACAGGTCCCCGGGAACACTGAGTCCCAAACGCGCGGCAGCAAGGGTCACACCCACCGCCAGGCGATCGTTCGCGCACATGATGGCCGTGGGCCGATCAGCCGGGGACACGCCGTCGAGCAGTTTCATGGCGCCGCGGAAACCGGCGTCGATATCCCAGCCGGCCATGAAGATCCGGTCTGCATGGACCGGGATATCGGCCGCTGCGTGTGCATCCCGGTAGCCCTGAACACGCAACGGGGCCGCGGGCGAGTCCTCCAACCCGGCAAGCAGCGCAATGTCCCGGTGGCCAAGTTCCAACAAGTGCTCCGTGGCCATCCTGCCACCGGATACCTCGTCAGGAATGACGTGATGCAGCTGCTGTTGAGGGTGGTTGTCATAGCAGTTGGCAAGGACCGAGGGGACGCGGAGCATGCCGTGCGGAATCTCAATGGGTTTCAAGCCAACTGTCACGTACATGAGCCCATCAACCTGCCGATCCAGGAGCGTTTCAATGGCGCTCGCATCCCTGGCGGTATCACTTTCGGTGTCCATCACTACGGTCACAAAGCCGCGGCTGCGGGCGACGTCGTCGGCGCCACCGATGATGTTGCCGTCAAAGGGGCTGACCACTACTTCGTCGGACAGGATGCCGATCACACGAGAGCGCTGGTTCCGCAGGCTCAGGGCAATAGCGTTGGGGGAGTAGTTCAATTCAAGGGCGGCCTGCCGGATCCGGTCCTGGCTCTCCTTGGCCACGTTCCCGTCGCCACGCCCATTTAGAACCAGCGAGACCGCGCTCCTGGACACACCCGCCCTCTTGGCGACGTCCAGTGCAGTGGCCTTGCGGTTCATGGAAGTCCTTCCGTCCTTTATTGTCAGCAGTCTACCTAACGCGTGTGAGGATCCGGTGGGGTCAGGCTGGGTAACCCAATTCACGCAACGCGGCCTCCATGAAGTCCAAGGCCTTGATAGTCCCCGCCACGAAATAAAGTCCCCACGCCGCGAGGATGACCACCAGTGGCCACAAGCCCCGCCGTGGAGCCACCTTGTGGTTTACCACCGACCGTCCAATGACATAGGGAATCCCTCCCAGAAAGGACCATGCCCAGTGGAATGGTCGCGTGACGCCCGTTTTCAGCAAGCGTCGGGTATCAAGCAGGGCCAGCACCACTGTGGAGCAATAGGTTAAGACCAATCCGCCCCAGATCAGGAAGTAGCCAGTGCTGATGATCGTGGCGGGGTCCAGGGTGAGGGCGCCGTTCCGGGTGTAGGTACGGATCTCGATATGCCACGTCAACATGAGTAGGCCCGGAAGGAAAGGCAGGACGGCAATAAGCCAGATGTACGGATTCACAACGCTCTGGCCTTGGCGAAGCATCGGGCGCTGAATCGCTGGACGTGGGACCCCTGCAGGTACCACGTGGTCTACCCACTCAGTACCGTTCCACCATCCGAGGCTGTGGGGGTCCCGAGCATCTGCATACCACCCGGGAACTGTCACGTCTGGACCGAATACCCCAGCTGGGAATACACGGACTGCATGAAATTGGACATCCAGATGCCGGTGATCACCATGCTGATAACAAACACGGCGATTGTTGCCCAGACAGGCCACAGCCCACGATTAGGCGCCACTTTCCTAACGATCACAGAGCGGCCGATCACGTACACCAGCGCGCTAAGGAACGCCCACGCCCAGTGAAATGGACGGACGACGCCGGACTTGAGGAGGCGCTGACGGTCCAGGAAAGCGAAAAACACCGAAAGCCCGTAGGACAGGAAACTAGCGCCCATCAGCAGGAAATAGCCAGGGGTGTACATGGAGAAAGGATCCATGGTGGTGACCCCCTGCCGGGTGGTGATCATCTTGAACTCCGGCTGCCACGTGAGTAGAAGCAGGATGGACAGCAGCGGCAACAAGGTGATCGCCCAGATAAACGGGTTGTACACCGGAGTCTCCGGGCTGAGCTGCGGACGTGGCTGCTGGACGGGAACCTGGAACTGTCCTGGCGCCTGGAACTGAGCCGGCGCCTGGTTGGCTGTCCACGCGCGTCCGTCCCACCACCGGACGAGCCGCGGGTCTGAAGGGTCCGGGTACCAGCCGGGAGGCGTCGCGGAACCGGGCGTTGATTGAGTCATATCTCCCCCACTTTGAGTCGTATTCCGAGAATATCGCGATTGCTGCCTCTCGGTTGCCACGCACCTCTCCCGGTCCCGTTGCAGCGGTGTAAGGATGGATCATGAGCTTCTTCGATGACCTCCCCGAGCAGCCCGCCCGGCCGCGGGAACCGCAGCCTGCCCAGCCGGGGTGGCTCGGCCCGCCGTCGGACGAGCTGCCCGGTATTGCGCGCGTCGGCGGGTTTGTTCACAAGGACAGCCGCACCGTGGTGGTCCTGAAACTTGTGGAGGTGTACTCCACCGGTTGCCTGTTTGACCTGGTCTGGTCGGTGCAGCGGGGCAGCGAATCGGACCAGGAATGGCGGGAGATGGTGGAGGAGAGCTACAACCACCCGCGGTCAAGCCTGGACACCCGGACGGGACTGGAACTGGGTGTAGCTGTTGCGGACGGACGCAAGGCTGTTTCGGCCATCAACGGACCGGCGGCCTTCGAAGATGCAGCCGTCACTGGCCCTGTGCTGACAACCTTGGGAGGCGGCGGTGGAAGCAACAACTCCGAGTTCGTTCAATTCACCGGCAGGTACTGGTTATGGCCGTTGCCAATGGAAGACATCACGCTCGTACTGCGATGGGAAGCGCTGGGGATACCGGAAAGCTCACTTGTCCTGTCCGGTGAGCAGTTGGCTGAAGCCTTGGCGGATGCGCAGAAATACTGGGACCAGTAGCTTTTCCACATAGCCGAATTGGCCTGCCTCTTGGGTGGGAAGCCGCCGGTACAGTGGCAATATGCCTGCATTTCCCTCGCTCGAAGAACTCCTCGATTCCGCCCACGTAGTCTCGCTACCCATGCGCGTGAAATTCCGCGGCATCATGGAGCGCGAGACCCTCCTCCTGCGAGGACCTCTTGGATGGGGTGAGTTCTGCCCCTTCCCCGAATACGACGACGACGAATCCTCCCGCTGGCTGGCCGCAGCTTTGGAAGCGGGCTGGCTTGGTTTCCCCCCGCCTTTGCGGGACAGGATCCCGGTCAATGCTACAGTTCCCGCCGTCGCGGCCGAACGTGTGCCTGAGGTGCTTGCGCGCTTCGGCAGGGTTGACGCTGTCAAGATCAAAGTTGCGGAGCGGGGACAGGCACTGGCGGATGACGTCGCCAGAGTGAATGCAGTACGCGAGGCCCTTCCTGACGCTGCCATCCGGGTGGATGCCAATGGGGGATGGGACGTAGAGCAAGCCGTGGAAGCGCTGAGCAAACTCTCCGCGGTGGGGCTTGAGTACGCCGAACAACCCGTTCCCACCATCGAGGGCCTCGCTGAGGTCCGGCGTCGGCTGACTGCTGCAGGTACACCGGTACTCATCGCCGCGGACGAGAGTGTCCGTAAGGAAGAGGACCCACTTCGCGTTGCCAGGGCCGGTGCGGCTGACCTGATCGTAGTTAAGGTCGCCCCACTCGGGGGAGTTGCGAGTGCACTGGACATTGTGGAGCAAGCCGGGCTGCCCGCCGTCGTAAGCTCGGCACTTGACACCTCGGTGGGAATACGTGCCGGCCTGGCGCTCGCAGCCGCGCTCCCGTCCCTTCCCTATGCCTGCGGCCTTGGCACCGTTTCGCTGTTCGCTTCGGACATCACGCTGGACCCGCTGGTGGCCGACGACGGCGCAATCCAGTTACGTGAGACCCTGGCCGATGCCGGGCTGCTTGAGCAGTACGCGGCACCGGGGGAGCGCCGGGACTGGTGGCTGGACCGGCTCCGCCGCGTGCACTCAACGTTGGCGCGAAACCAGCACGGTTTGTTCACCGGGTCTTAACCAGAGGGACCTCTCAGCTTTGGATTCCGCTGAAAGGCTCAGCGGGAACCTCGTACATCCTCTGGAAGGTCTTTACCCCCATGTCTGAAACCACCGGACGCACGTTTCCGCTGCTCCCCATGCTCGGCCACACAAAAGGCAAGCGGAGCCCCGTCACGTGTGCCTTGAAATGCGACAACGCCTGCTCAGGCGAGGTTTGCAACACCAGCGCCAATGGTTACTTCCGCGACATCGCCTCAACCGCTATGTCCCGCCGCGCAGCGCTGGGGCTCGGGGCCGCCGGAGCGCTTGCAATCGTCCTCGGTGGTGCCGTAACCGGTGGTGACACCGCTGTGGCCGACTCCGGTCAAGGGCTCTCCGATGCCGCAAAGAAGGGCTTCGACAAGTCCAAGCTGAAGTTCACCGCCATCAAGCCCGTAGACGCAGCAGTGGATGCCTTCACTGTCCCCGAGGGCTTTGACTGGAAACCGATCATCCGCTGGGGCGATCCCCTCTTCGCCGACTCGCCGGCCTTCGACCTCAACGCGCAGACCGCGGCAGCACAGGCCCGCCAGTTCGGCTACAACAACGACTACACGGACATCCTGCCGATCCCCGGATCCAAAGACCGCCGGGCCGTGCTGTTCAGCAACCACGAGTACACCAACGAGAACATCATGCTGCCCGTAGGCTTCGACCCCGCCGAAGCACGGGCAATCGGTCGCGCAGGGCACGGACTGGCCGTGGTGGAGCTCGAGCGCAAGAACAAAAACAAGCCGTGGAGCTACGTCCAGGGCGCACCGTTGAACCGGCGCTTCCTCACAGACACTGTCTACGAGCTGACCGGACCCGCGGCTGGCACCAACCTTGTCAAGACCATTGATGACCCCGCCGGCCGCTGGATCAAGGGCACGCTGGGCAACTGTGCCGGTGGGACCACCCCGTGGGGAACCATCCTCTCCGGTGAGGAGAACTTCAACGGATACTTCGCAGCCCCGGGCACCAGCGACGGCGACAAGCGCTATGGGATTTCCGCTAAGGCAACCACACGCCAGTGGGAGCTCGACGAGCTTCGTTTCGACACCCGCAACTCCGGCTACGCCAACGAGACCAATCGCTTCGGCTGGATCGTGGAAGTGGACCCGTTCGATCCCACCTCTACCCCCAAGAAGCACTCCGCCATGGGCCGCTTCAAGCACGAGGGCGCCAACGTCATCGTCGCTCCTTCCGGTCACGTAGTGGCGTACATGGGCGACGACGAGCGCTTTGACTACCTTTACAAGTTCGTCTCAAAGGGGAAGTACCAGGCTGGTGACTCCAAGGAAGCCCGCAAGAACAACATGAGCCTGCTTTCCGAGGGCGACCTCTACGTAGCTCGTTTCACAGGTGACTCTCCTGCCGACATTGACGGCACGGGCAAACTCCCTGCCGACGGTGCGTTCGATGGCACTGGTGAATGGCTTCCGCTGGTGGTCAACGGCACCTCCGCTGTGCCGGGCATGACCGTCCCCGAAGTTCTCGTCTACACCCGCCTCGCTGCCGATAAGGTTGGCCCCACCAAGATGGACCGTTGCGAAGACGTGGAGCCCAACCCCCGTACGGGCAAGGTCTACGTGGCTTGCACCAACAACACGGACCGTGGCAAGCCGGGCAAGGAAGGCGCCACCGAGGTCAACCCGCGCACCCTGAACCGTGACGGCCACGTCGTGGAGATCACCGAAGGACGCGAGCAAACAGGCACCACGTTCAACTGGAACCTCCTGTTGGTTGCCGGAGACCCCGCCAAGAACACCTCCACGTACTTCTCCGGATTCCCGGCCGATAAGGTTTCGCCCATCTCCTGCCCGGACAATGTGGCCTTCGATTCCGTGGGCAACCTCTGGATCTCCACCGACGGCGCCCCCGGCACCATCGGCTACGCGGACGGGCTCTTTAAGGTCACACTCGAAGGACCTGAGCGCGGCAAGGTGGAGCAGTTCCTCGCTGTCCCGCGCGACGCCGAAACATGCGGACCCATCATTCACGATGAAGAACGCACCGTCTTCGTCGCTGTCCAGCACCCTGGCGAGGATGGCTCGTTCGCTGCCCAGAACTCCTTCTTCCCGGACTACGTTCCGGCCGGAGCCACACCTCCCGCCGGTGCAGTGCGCGCCCCTCGCCCCTCGGTGGTGCAGGTCTTCCGCAAGTAACGCCTGCTTCTTTCGATACTGACGAAATGCTCCCTCTCCCGCTGTTATGGGTGGGGGAGCATTTTCGTCATCCGACGCTCGCTCACATCACGCGTGCCTGAACCAATGCGGCCGTATGGTTTTCTG